>CAUZBE010000053.1:0-11711 GCA_963577885.1 Alphaproteobacteria bacterium | reverse complement strand
CGGGTCAGATCACGGGCCTTACGCGCCGCCTCCCGCGCGATGGCGGCATCCACCGCCTTGCCGACGATATTGCGAGCGTCGGCGGGATGTTCTTCAAACCATTGCGACAGCTTTTCCCCTAGCAGGCCCTCTATCACCGGCCGTACTTCCGAGGAAACCAGCTTGTCCTTGGTCTGGGAGCTGAATTTTGGATCGGGTATCTGGACCGAAAGAACGCAGGTCAGCCCTTCGCGCGCGTCATCGCCACTCAACGAGATTTTTTCCTTTTTGGCGATGCCGGAGGTGTTGGCATAGCCATTGACCGTTCGCGTCAAAGCGGCGCGGAAACCGGCGAGGTGGGTGCCGCCGTCGCGCTGGGGGATGTTGTTGGTATAGCAGAGGACGTTTTCATGGTAGCTGTCGTTCCATTGCAGGGCGCAATCGATGCGAATGTCGTCACGTTCGCCGACAATGGAAATGGCCGGATCATGCAGGGCTGATTTGTTGCGGTCAAGATAATCGACAAAGGCGCGAACCCCGCCTTCGAATTGGAAGACATCCTCTTTCGGATCAATCCCCCGTTCATCGCGCAACACCACCCGCACGCCGGAATTCAAAAAGGCCAGCTCCCGCAGGCGATGCACCAGGGTGCCGTAATCGAACTCGGTCTTGGTAAAGGTCCCGGTAGAGGGCAGAAACGTCACTTCCGTTCCCGTCCGCCCGTCCGACGGACCCACCACTGCCAGGGGTCCTTGAGAATCGCCGTGGTGGAAGCACATATAATATTCATGGCCGCCGCGCCAGATCCGCAAATGCAGGATCGCCGAGAGGGCATTAACCACGGAGATGCCGACCCCGTGCAGACCACCAGAAACCTTGTAGGAGTTCTGATCGAATTTCCCACCGGCGTGGAGCTGGGTCATGATCACCTCGGCCGCCGAGACGCCTTCTTCGTCATGTATCTCGGTCGGTATGCCGCGCCCGTTATCAGAGACCGTGGCTGAACCATCCGGGTTCAACACGACCTCGACCTTATCCGCATGACCCGCCAGGGCCTCATCGATGGCGTTGTCCACGGCTTCATAAATCATGTGATGCAGGCCGGAACCATCATCGGTGTCGCCGATATACATGCCCGGGCGCTTGCGCACGGCGTCCAGGCCACGCAGCACCTTGATCGACGAGGCGTCGTAGTCGGCCTCATCTCCCATTTTTGGTTCTTCGATTACCGGTTCACTCAACTCAACCCATCCTCCACCTTGGCCCGGCCGCTCTCCACCACCACGAATTGTGCCCGTCCGAACAAAGGTTCGAACAGCTCGCGGTCGGTGCCGCTTAACCAGGCCTGACCCCCCAGGGCCAGAATTTCCGCAAATAGCGCCGCCCGCCGTTCGCCATCCAAATGCGCCACGACTTCGTCCAATAACAAGATCGGCGCCGCACCGCGGCGTTCCGCCTCCGCCTTGGCATTGGCCAGCATGACCGCAATCAAAAGGGCTTTTTGTTCGCCCGTGGAACATTGTGCCGCCGGCAAATCCTTGCCCAGGTGACGCACCGCCAGGTCCGCGCGGTGCGGCCCGTCCGCCGTGGTGCTGGTTTGGCCGTCGCGTCGGCGGCTGTTGTGCAGCAATTCGGCAAAGCGGCTTTCCACTTCGATCGCTGGGTGGTCTTCCAGCAAGGCTTCGACCCGACCTTCAATAGCCAGGCCGGGGTTAGGAAAATGCCCGGATGTGGCGGCCAACAGCCGTTGCAGCCGCGCTAGAGCCTCGCGCCGAGCCGCCGCCACGGCGACACCATCCGCCGCCATGCGGGCCTCCAGCGCAGAAAGCCAGGTTTTATCGCCGCCGCCTTCGCGCAATAGTTTGGCCCGCTCGCGCAGGCTGCGTTCATAGGCGCCGACCCGGCGGCCATGTTCGGGATCCAGGCCCAGCACCAACCGGTCCAGAAAGCGCCGCCGTGACGACGGCCCTTCCAGAAACAGCCGGTCCATTTGCGGCGTCAGCCATTGCACACCGATCAACTGGGCCAGGTTGGCCGGGGCCATCGCCTGGCCGTCGTGCCGGGCCACGCGCCGGTCCATCCCGCGCTCGGTGGTAGCCAGGCTGCTGCCTAACTTGACCGTCCCGCCGGGCCCCTGGACGGTTGCCGCCACGGCCCAGCAGGCGTCAATCACATCCGTTTCCGATACATTCGTCCGCAAAACATCCCGCAGACGGGCCCGACGCAAACCGCGGCCGGGCGAAAGGAACGACAACGCCTCCAGCAAATTTGTTTTGCCCGCACCATTGGCGCCGCTCAACACCACCACCTGGGCCGAAAGATCCAGGGACAGGCTGGTGTAATTGCGAAAATTGCTCAACCGCAGCCGCCGCACGGCACATGGAGCCGGCGCCGGCGCAGCTGCGGATGATACGATTGACGATTGCACAGGAACCACGCCATGGCCTGTAGGAGGTTTCACCCCCGCGCCAGCGATCATGTCTTCGTGCACAGCCAGCAAAGGCCCTCTCAGACCCGCATGGGCATCAGAACGTAGAGCGCGCCCTGATCCGCGGCATCCCGGATAATGGTTGGTGACGCACCGTCGGATAGATCAAAGCAGGCGTTCTCGCCGTCAATCTGGCTCGCGATATCCAGCAGATAGCGGGCGTTAAAACCAATTTCCAAAGGTCCTTCGCCATTGAAATTGACCGGCACTTCGTCGGTACCGCTGCCCTGTTCTGGACTGTTGGCGGACAGCACCACGGCGCCGTTATTTACGGTCAATTTTACGGCCCGCGATTTTTCCGAACTGATGGTCGCCACCCGGTCTACGGCCGCTGCGAAGCTTTTGCAGTCAACTTCCATTAGCTTGTCGTTACCGGCGGGGATTACCCGTTGATAATCCGGGAAGGTGCCATCTATCAGTTTTGAGGTCAGGACGATGTCGCCAAGGGCAAAGCGGATCTTACTGTCGCTCAAGGCTATTTCAACCGTGCTCTCGCCATCCTCGATCAATTTGTGCGCTTCCAGGGCAGCTTTGCGCGGCATGATCACGCCGGGCATGCCGCTAGCGCCCTGAGGCAGGGGAATTTCGATATGGGCCAGACGGTGACCGTCGGTGGCCACACCACGCAGCACCGGCGCATCCTCGGGCGCATGCAGATAGATACCGTTTAAGTAATAGCGGGTTTCTTCGGTCGAAATGGCAAAGCGTGTCTTTTCGATCAGTCGGCGCAAATCGGCCGCCGGCAGGACGAACCGATGCGGCAGATCGCCATCGGCCATGACCGGAAAATCTTCTCGCGGCAAACAGGACAGAGCAAACTTCGATCGCGCCGCCCGCACGACCAGGCGGCCATCTTCGACCCCGTAATCCAATTCCACTTGTGCGCCATCGGGCAGCTTGCGCACAATATCATGGAGAATATGGGCGGGTGCCGTGGTGCCGCCAGGCTGTTGTACCTCGCAAGGCACCGTTTCCACGATGGCTAGATCCAGATCGGTCGCGGTTAGGCTCAACCCACCCTCGTCCGCGACCAATTGCACGTTGGATAGAATGGGGATGGTGTTGCGCCGTTCAACTACATTCTGGACATGCCCCAAGGCGCGTAAAAAGGCCGAACGTTCGATGGTCAACTTCATGTTATCTTCGCTTTAAAATATCGGCCGCGACATTGATCGCGGTACCTGTCGTACGGATAAAAACCCATCCCGGCGCGGCAAAAACGCAAGAGAATCACTTCCTGCCTTGTCGGGGTAAAAGCATAGCAGAAAGCGCAACGAATCGCACCTTATTTGCGGCAGAATCCGCCCCGAAATGAGCTGAGTTAGACGCTCTAGAGCCGCATAGATAGAAGCTTTTTCAGGGCGCTTGCTATAGCCCGCTGCTGGCAGCGGGCATCGGTGCCCTGGAATAGCCCTCGGGCACGCCCTGTCCTGACAAGGCAAACTTCATCATGGCCGGTAAATTATCATCAATCAATGCATTCTACGGGGCCTGCAATTTCTCGTGCAAGCGCCGGGCCGTGCGAAGCGCCCCCACCCGAAAACCGGCCAACAATTTCATGTCGCCGGCGCTTTGCTTGACACCGACCACTTGGGGAACCTCCTTCAAGATTCTGATCAAAAGGACCGGTGAAAAATAGCTCCACGGCACCACGTTGTAAATCAGAATTGGGATCTTCGTAGCCCGGCCAACAGTCCGGAAATACTCCAACATATGGCCGTCGTCGGGCCGGCACAGGTAATGCACCGGAGTGATCTGCAACGCGGCCGGGCCCAGGTCTGCCAGCGCCTCGGCCAGCTCAATGGCCTGGCGGGGTCGCCGACGAACTCTGGCCGGTGCGGCATTTTTCCGACAACTCCAGTCTCGTCCATGGCCAAGAATTCCAGCTTCACCGCCGCCATATAAGGGCTGCCATTGATAATCAGCTGACGGACGTTTTTAAAATCTATTTCACGGTATTCCGAAAATGAGTACTCTCCAGAAGCCTGTCAAATTCCCAGGCTGGGGCCGCACGAAGCGATCGGGCCTTGCCCACTGGCGGTCCCGGGTAAACGGTCGTATAAGGTGCGCCATGTTGAACAGCTTTGTTGACCTTAGGGCCGATAGAAATCCGAAATCGGCTCAACTGGTTTTCCGGACTACGGCCTTGGTGTGCGGCCTGATTTTGTTATTTGCCGCAACCATGGCCCGGGCCGGCGAAATCAATTATTTCCGTATTGCCACCGGCTCCACCGACGGCACTTATTTTCCCATCGGCTCTCTCATCGCCTCCGCCATCTCCAATCCGCCTGGTTCCCGTGATTGTGCCGATGGCGGTTCCTGCGGCGTGCCGGGGCTGATCGCGGTAAGCCGGGCCACTGAAGGCTCAGTGCAAAACGTCGGGCTGATTGCCCAGGGCGCGGTTGAGTCGGCCCTTAGCCAGGCAGATGTCGCCTATATGGCCTTTTTCGGTCTGGGCCGTTTCAAGGGCGATGCACAATTTGATGGCCTGCGCGTTATTGCCACGCTTTTTCCCGAGCTGGTGCAACTCGCAGTGCGCAAGCGCAGCGGCATCTATGCGGTGGAAGACCTGGGCGGCAAGCGCGTCTCTTTAGGCGCCAGGGGCTCTGGCACGGCGCTGGACGCCGAGGTCATCATGGCTGCCCATGGCCTGAAAATAGGCGCCTACAAAGGCATGAATTTCGACCTTGGTGAATCGTCGGATCGGCTCCGCCTGGGAAAGCTAGACGCCTTTTTTATCATCGCCGGGGCGCCGGTGCCGGCGATGATGGATCTGGCGGAACAGGCCAATATCACCTTGCTGCCGATCACGGGCCCGCCGGCCGAGCGCCTGCGCAAGATCTACCCATTCTTTGTTCCGGCGCAGCTGCCCGCCGGTATCTACCGCAACGTGGGAGCAACCGAGACCTTGAGCGTTGGCGCCCAATGGCTGGTCTCGGATCGTTTGGACGAAGGTCTGGTCTATGATTTGACCCACGCCCTGTGGCATCCCTCGGCCCGCCGCGTACTGGACAACGGCCATCCCGGCGGCCGCCTGATCCGGCTGAAAAACGCCCTGGGCGGACTGGCCATTCCCTTGCATCCAGGGGCCAGGCGCTATTACCGGGAGGTTGGCGCCCTGCCGCGTTAGCGGTGATGAAACCTGAGCTAAAATTTGCCGGCAGGGCCAGGCTCGGCCGGCCCCGCGACTTGGTATTGGAGCCCGCCGTGATTGCCAACATTGATAACAACCCCGACCCCACCGCCATTCCCATCTGGCCGTTACGCACGGGCGAACTGGCCCAATGGCAGGCGGAAAGGCCCGGCATCATGGCGGCCTGGTGCCGAAGCAGCGGCTTCACGGCGGCAGCGGGAAAATTCGTGTTGCTGCCAGCCGAGACCGGCAGCCTGGCCGGCGTATTGCTGGGTTTGGGCGAACTGGCGGATCAACCAAGCGATTATTGGGTTTTTGGTACCTTGGCCAGCAGCTTGCCACCGGGGCGCTATCGTATAGCGGGAGAGCTATCGGGCGGCCAAGCCAATCACGCTGCCCTGGCCTGGGCTCTGGCCCATTACCGTTTTACGCGCTACAGCGGTGCAGACGCCGGCGATAGTGGGGGCCGCGCCATCGCCTGTCTATCTCTGCCAGAGGGTATCGACGGGACGGCGCTGGCGGCCGCGGTCAAGGGCACTTTTCTAGCCCGCGACCTGATCAACACGCCAGCTTCCGACATGGGGCCAGAGGAACTGGCAGCGGCCGCCCTGGCCTTGGCCGAAGAATACGGCGGCATGGGAACGGTTATCGTCGGTGATGATCTGCTGGCGGCCAATTATCCGGCGATCCATGCCGTGGGCCGGGCCTCGCCCCGGGCGCCCCGATTGATTGATCTGCGTTGGGGCGCCACGGATGCCCCCCGATTGACCCTGGTCGGCAAGGGCGTTTGTTTTGATACCGGCGGGCTGAATCTGAAAGCAGCGGCCGGCATGTTAAAGATGAAAAAGGATATGGGTGGCGCCGCGACCGTGCTGGGCCTGGCGGCGATGGTTATGGCGGCGGCGCTGCCGGTACGCCTGCGGGTTCTGATCCCGGCGGTGGAGAATGCCATCGCGGGCAACGCTTATCGCCCTGGCGACGTGCTGCAAACCCGCAAGGCCCTGACGGTGGAGATAGGCAATACCGATGCCGAAGGCCGCATCGTGTTGTGCGACGCGTTGGCCGCGGCCGATAGTGAAAACCCGGATCTGATCATCGATATAGCTACCCTGACCGGCGCCGCGCGGGTTGCCCTGGGCCCGGATTTACCGGCCTTCTTCACCGCCAGCGACCAAGTTGCGGCGGCGTTGGTGCAAGCGGGCCAAGAACAGGACGACCCCAGCTGGCGGCTGCCCCTGTTCGCGCCTTATGGTGAACGCCTGAAAAGCAAGGTCGCGGATTACAACAATGTTTCCGATGGGCCCTTCGCCGGCGCCATCACGGCGGCCCTGTTCCTGCAAGCCTTTGTCAGCGACCCGAACCGCTGGCTGCACATCGATTCCTATGGCTGGAACGATAACGACCGTCCCGGCCGGCCGGCGGGCGGCGAGGGACTAGCCATGCGCGCCCTGTTTGCCATGCTGGTGGCGCGTTTTGGCCCGGGACCGGCATAATTTAGCACCGGCACATTGGGTTAAATCAGGCAAAAAAGAGGGTTGATCCCTATCCTGTAATCCTATTCACTGCGCATTCGATTCGGTTCCGAAATAAAATCGGGAAAGAGGCCTATGACCGCTAAACTCACATCGCAACAAGCGTTGAAGCTCTGGCATCGTGCCACGTTGTCTTCCGTCCGTGCCGAGAGCCCTGATTTATCCGCCAGGCAAATGGCCATCTTCCTGCAGATTTACCTTGCGCCACCACTTCATACCGTGCGTGGTCTGGCCGAAGCCCTCCAAATCGCGAAGCCGGCCGTGGTGCGAGCCCTGGATACGTTGGGTCGTTTGGAATTTACCCGCCGCAAACGGGATGAGACCGATCGGCGCAATGTGCTGATCCAACGCACGGTCAAGGGATCGGTCTTCCTCAGCGATTTCGCCGATTGGGTCGTGGCGGCGTCGGACGATGTCTAGCAGTTTGGCAGCAGCCTTCGATACGCGCATCACACCGGTCCGGAATGATCTGGCCGCTGATTGGCTGCGCGACCAGGTCAAGGCCGAGCGCTATGAGGTGGGCGCACCCCGTACCGTGACCCGGGATGGCGCAGCGCTGCGTTTCTCTCCCGACCGCTCGGCCGGCTTGGAAAGCCAGTTGATTTATGGCGAGATATTCCAGGTCTATGAAGAGCGAAACGGCTGGTGCTGGGGGCAAAATCTGACCGACAATTATGTCGGCTATGTCTCGGCGGCAGATTTGGCGAGAGATGTGCCCGCCCCTGATCATCAGGTCGCGGCGCTGCATTGCCATCTTTATACCGAGCCTGATTTGAAAAGGCCAACGGCCGGGATCATCTCCATGTCGGCGCGGGTCAGGGTCGTTGATGTGGAGGGGCGGTTTTGCCGTATCGCCTCGGGTCATTGGCTGCATTCAAGGCATCTGGTGTCCCTGGATTCTAGCACCCAGGATGTGATCGGCACGGCCCTGAAGTTTATCGGCGTGCCCTATCTATGGGGCGGCCGCACGGCCCAGGGCCTCGATTGCTCGTCCCTGGTGCAGATGGCGCTGGCCATGGCCTTGCTGCCGGCGCCCAGGGACACGGATCTGCAGGAGGCCGGCCTGGGAACCGCGGTCACCATGGACGATCCACAAGATCTTTCCCGGCTTGAAGAAGGAGACCTGGTATTTTTTCCTGGCCACGTGGGCCTGTTCGTCGATGATTGGCGCTTCCTGCACGCCAACGCCTTTGACATGCAAGTCTCCCTGCACGGCTTTTCTGATGTGCTGGATCGGGCCCGCAGCGAGAATGCCGGCGTCACCTCCATTCAGCGTGTCGCGCCATCGAAATAGGTGCCGCCAAACTTGCCGGCCGCAAGACCGCAAAAAGAGGGGCGTGAAGGCATGAATGGCATCCGCCCCGGGTCCACTGCATCGCCGCTGGCGCCCTTTGCGGTGCGTAGCTTTCGCTTTCAGTGGCCAGCCGATCTGCTGACCTCCTGGGCTTTCGAGATGGAGACCTTGATCCTTGGCTGGTATGTGCTGGTGGAGACGGATTCGGTACTTCTGCTGACGGCGTTCGGCTCGCTGCAATTTCTTGGCACCCTGATCGCGCCAATGTTTGGCGTGGTGGCCGACCGGTTGGGGCGGCGAACGGTGCTATGCGCCATGCGAGCGGGTTACGCCGGCCTTGCCCTGGTCATCATGACCCTGGCACTCAGCGGTGCGCTGAACCCCTATTTCGTGTTGGGAATTGCCTTGTTATCCGGTCTGGTACGGCCCTCCGATCTGGTCATGCGGAACGCCTTGATCGGCGATACGGTACCGGGTGTCTCGCTGGCCAAGGCCATTGGCCTCTCGCGCACAACCATGGATTCAGCCCGCATCGCCGGCGCTCTGGCCGGGGCGGGGCTCTTTTCCATTCTGGGCATCGGCCCGGCTTATATCGGCGTGGTAATTTTGTATGGCATCAGTTTTACCCTTACCTTTGGCGTCTCTGGCCCCCGGCCGGCCTTGGCCGGACAGCCTTCCATCATGCCGACCTCTCATTGGCAGGAGTTGAAGGCGAGCCTGGTCTATATCTGGAATACGCCGGAAGTGTTGGCGCTGATGCTGCTGGCATTTTTGGTCAATCTGACGGCCTATCCGGTCACCATGGGGCTGCTGCCGTACGTGGCCAAGGATATTTACGCCATCGATCAGAATGGCCTTGGCCATCTGGTGGCGGGATTCGCGCTAGGCGCCCTGATCGGTTCCATCACCATGATCCTGCGTGGCGGGGCCCGGCATTCGGGCCGGATCATGGTTTTCTGCATCATCGCCTGGTACCTGCTGACGGCGGTCTTCGCGTTGCAGGAAACAAAATGGTCCGGCTTCTCTGTACTGCTGGTCACTGGCGTGGCGCAAAGCATTGCCATGATTGCCATGTCCGTGACCCTGTTGCAGATCACGCCGGAACAATTCCGGGGCCGGATCATGGGGGTGCGCATGTTGGCGGTCTATGGCCTGCCAATGGGATTGGTGGCCGCCGGCTTTCTGGTCGAATCGATGGGGTTTTCCCGCGCCGTCGGGGTTTACGTCCTTTTTGGCATTTTCAGTACAGGTTGCATTGCCATCAAATGGCGCCGGGTTATTTGGCAATAAGTCGGTACGAAAACCGCCGGCCGGATAATTGAGTACGCATGGATTCTTCCCCCCGCGATGGCTACACTCACCTCAATTCGAGACGCACACCATAGGTAAGCAAGGAGGTGAAGGCGATGGACAAGCAAGTTGCCGTGGTGGTGGGCGCCACCTCAAAGTGGCAGGCGGATGGCCGCAATACCAAGCTGAGCCACGGCCATACACTGGACGACAGTGACCTGCCGGTCGGCGTGCGCTGGGGCATCGGGGGCGCCGTGGCCCAGAAGTTCGCGCAGGAGGGTTTTTTCGTCGTGCTGACGACCCGCGCCGAAGCCAATGCCGCGGCGCTGGCGGCAGCGATCCGGGAACAGGGCGGTGAATGCATGATCGTGGAGCTGGATCTCGTCTCGGAGGACTCCATCGCGGCGGCGTTCGCCACGATCCGGCACGAAGCCGCCGATCCGGACGTTCTGGTCTATAACGCGGGTTACTTGGAAGGCCGTGATCTTCCGCCAGAGAAAGAACTGCTCGAACATATTCCTGTGGAGATGTTTGATACCGCGCAGCACATTGCCAGCCGTGGCCCGTTTCTGGTTGCCAAGGAAGTCTTGCCGGCCATGCGGAAGAAAGGCCAAGGATCGCTTCTTATTTCCAACAATAATTTTTCCCTGCGCGGGCGCAAGCGGTTGACCGGACAGTCGCTTTACTACCCTCGGGTCATGATGCGCACGCTGGCCCAGGTGCTGACGGAGGAGTATTCCTCGCATGGCGTGCACGTGGCCAACGTGGTAATCGACGGCCTCATCGACTCACCGGGAACCCGGGCCCTGTCGAAGGCGCAGGCCCAGCCCGATATCGTGATGAATCCGGTCAAAATCGCCGAGGCGTTTTACTACCTACACACCCAGGACCGATCATGCTGGACCCACGAACTGCAGTTGACGCCGTTTCCGACCAATCCGAGCTTTTGATACTCCCATGGCGCGCAAAGATAGAAAGAGACCGAAATGCAGATCATCGACGCCCAAATACACCTCTGGGGCACCGGCTTGCCGAGCAACCTTTCGCATCGGCAGGTCACGGCCTTTACGCCTGAAGAGGCCATCGGCTTGATGGACGAGGGCGGTGTTGATGCCGCCGTCATCCACCCGCCGGGTTGGGACCCGGGGTCGAACGGCATGGCGATGGCGGCGGTGCGGAACTACCCCGGCCGGTTCGCCATAATGGGCTCGTTGCCGCTCGATCAGCCGCAATCCCGCTCGTTGATCGCGGGTTGGCGCGAACAACCGGGCATGCTCGGTCTTAGGTATACCTTCCTTAGCGACCCTGAGCGGCAGTGGTTACACGATGGCACGCTGGATTGGCTGTGGTCGGCCGCCGAAAGCGCCGGCGTTCCGGTCGCCGCTTTGGCGACGGATTCACTCGTGGCCCTCGGCAGGATCGCCGAACGCCATCCCGGGCTTCGCTTGACCATCGATCATCTGGGCGGCAGAGGCGGTTTGACCACCCTCAAGGACGCCGCCGCCATGACCCACATTCCGGAACTACTGGCGCTGGCAAAGTTTCCCAACGTAGCGGTCAAGGCAACCGGCGCGCCGGGCTATTCCAGCGAGGCTTTTCCCTTTCCGGCGATGCATACCTATCTGCAACAGATCTACGATGCGTTCGGTCCAAGCCGCATGTTCTGGGGTACCGACATCACCAAAATGCCCTGTCCCTGGCGTCAATGCGTGGCCATGTTTGCCGAGGAGTTGCCCTGGCTTAACGACCAGGACAAGAAGCTCATCATGGGCGAGTCGCTGTGCGCCTGGTGGGGCTGGGACCGCTCAGCCTGAGGTTCCGCCCACCCAGTTAAGCCGGAATGGCGCTAATTTTCGACAAACTGTTTTAATAAACCTATAGTGGCTAGATTCACATCTCAAGTGCAATTGTGAGGTTTTCAAGGAAAGCCTCGGCAGGCGTTCGATAGCCGAGACATTTTCGGGGTGTTGAGTTGACGGCCCACATGATGTCATT
>CAUZBE010000052.1:0-11838 GCA_963577885.1 Alphaproteobacteria bacterium | reverse complement strand
CAGGCTCAGGCCCCAGGTCGCCAGCAGGGTCTCAAGCGGCCGGCCATAAAGAAACCGGATCACGCTCCGTTCTAAAAATACGCCGAACAGGCCGGCGACCAGGAAGGCGCAGGGAATCGCCAGTAGTAGGGAATGCGCGAAGGCGGCTGGCAAATATGTTTGCACCATAACTTGGACCACGTGGGTCGTATAGGCGCCCAGCATGACCATCTCGCCGTGGGCCATGTTGATCACTCCCATCACCCCAAAGGTAATGGCCAGGCCGATGGCCGCCAGTAACAGGACAGAGCCTAGGCTGAGGCCCTGGAATAGGTTTTGCAGAATGCCGAAGAAGGCCAGGCGTTGTTCAATGCTGGCATTCGTGGTTTTTACCGCCGCCAGCAGGTCGCCTTGTGCCGTTAGGGCGGTGTTGGCCAGCAGGTCGCGAACATCGCGGTCGGGGAAATCCGCTAGCATCTTGGCAGCCGTTATTTTCTCGTCGCCGGTGCCGTGCCTCAGACGCGCCGCGGCCAGGGTGCGGGCCAAGGCCTGGCGGATCGCGCCATCGGTCTCCTGCAGATAAGCCTTGGCCAGAGCGCTCAGGCTATCGGCGCCGGCGGATTTGAACATGGACTGGACCGCGGTTAGGCGTTGGTCTGGGTCCGGGCTGAACAAAGTCAGGGCGCCAAGGGCACCACGCAACACGCCGCGCAGACGGTTGTTAATCCGGATTTTCTTTGACGTACGGGATTTTGCCTCGCCCAGTGGGGTGCCACTAAGCGGATCAATAAAGAGGCCTTTGCCGTCCAGATTTTGCAGAATGACAACGACACCGTCGGATGTCCTGGTGTGCAGGTTGCCTTCTAGAAGCGCCGTCAACGGGGCGACAACGCGGGCGTCACCGCTTGCCGCCAGTTTCACCACCGCTGCGATCTTGGCCTTGAAGCTTTTGCCGGTTAGGCTGTTCAAGCCCTCCAACAGCTCTGCCGTCTGATCCGCCTGGGCCGGCGCGTGAAGGACCGAGCAGGCAAAGAGCAGCAGCAGGGAAAATAGAATATGTCGCGGCATGTTGTTCTTGGCCTAAATACGTCTGGTACGCAACTAAAACAGAGAGGCGGTGCGAATATCGCTCGCACCGCCTCTCCCAGGTTAGGTTAGTTTGTGTAGGCGGGTTTTTTGCAGTTGCCGCAGACCCAGGGGTAGGTCCAATCAGCGGTCAGCCCGGCGCTTTCGGGGATGAAGTCGCTCCAGGCATCGCCTACGACTTCGCCATCCGTCTGCCAGACCACGTCGAACTGGCCGTCGGCCTGAATTTCACCAATTAGCACGGGTTTGGACAGGTGATGGTTGGTGTTCATCACGGCCATGCCGCCGGTCAGATTTTTGACTTTTTGCCCGTACATCGCCTGACGCACCGCATCTACATCGGTGGTGCCGGCCTGCTTCACGGCCTGGACCCACATCTTGAAGCCGATGTAGGTGGCTTCCATGGGATCATTGGTCACCCGCTTCTTGTCGCCAATGAAGCCATGCCAGGCCTTGATAAACGTGGCGTTCTCGGGGGCGTCCACGGACATGAAATAGTTCCAGGCACCGAGATGGCCAACCAAGGGCCTGGTATCCAGACCGGCCAACTCTTCCTCACCGACTGAAAAGGCGACCACGGGGATGTCTTCGGCCTTGACGCCCTGGTTGCCCAGTTCCTTATAGAAGGGAATATTGGCGTCACCGTTGATGGTGGAGACGACGGCGGTCTTGATGCCGGCTGATGCGAATTTCTTCACGCTGGCCACGATGGTCTGCCAGTCGGAATGGCCGAATGGGGTGTATTCTTCCATGATGTCGGCATCGCGGATGCCCTTGGTATGCAGGAAGGCGCGCAGGATCTTGTTGGTAGTGCGCGGATAGACATAATCCGTGCCCAGTAAAATGAAGCGCTTGGCCCCGCCGCCATCTTCGCTCATCAAATACTCCACCGCCGGGATGGCCTGCTGGTTAGGGGCCGCGCCGGTGTAAAAAACGTTGCGCGAGGATTCCTCGCCTTCGTATTGCACGGGATAGAACAGCATGCTGTTCAGCTCTTCGAACACCGGCAGCACCGATTTCCGGGACACCGAGGTCCAGCAGCCGAACACTACGTCAACCTTATTAACCTGGATCAGCTCCCGGGCCTTTTCCGCGAACAACGGCCAGTTCGAGGCGGGATCGACGACGACCGCCTCGACCTTTTTACCCAGCAGGCCACCTTCTTTGTTCAACTTGTCTATCATCATCAGGACCGAGTCTTTTAACGTGGTCTCGGAAATAGCCATGGTTCCCGAGAGGGAATGAAGGACACCGACTTTGATCGTACCTTCCGCCGCCTGAGCCGGAAGGACCGAGATACCTACGCTGACCGCCAAGGCGGTCGCGGCCAGTGTGTTAAGGGTATTTCTTCTGCTTATCATCAGTTTGTCTCCATAAGGGGGTTGTCTTGCACCACTCTACTGATTGCAAACAGCGTGCCAGTTTCAAAAAATATTTTTTAATTCCTCTAAATAGTTGTAATTATTGAATATAGTCAGGGCGCCGCGGCGGATTATGGCGGCAGTAATAGGTGATGAAAAATTAGGCATAAAAAATAATTGGCTAATAATTAAGCAAAAATAATCTACCGGTTGCTCTTGCCACGGCGCGGTTGCCGGTCAGAATGGGGTACCGGTCGGCCTTGGCCCACCGTACGGGGTTGTCTTGCACCAACGGATGATCCTGGGGCGCCGTGGCATTCGCTGCCACGGTGTCTGCTGCCGTCAACCGGCTATTTCGGCATAGCCGATAGAGCGCAATGCATCGGCGATTTCATCCAAGATCACAGGCTCGTCGATGGTTGCTGGCATCTTCCATTCGGTGCCGTCGGCAATGGCGGCCATGGTGCCGCGCACGATCTTGCCGGACCGGGTTTTCGGCAGGCGCGCGACTACCGTACAGGTCTTGAACGCCGCCACCGGGCCGATTTCCGCCCGTACTTTGGCCACCAGCTCTTTGCAAATGGTTGCCTCGTCCCGGTTGACGCCGGCCTTCAAGACCACCAGGCCCAGGGGCACCTGGCCCTTCAGGCTGTCGGCGACGCCGATCACGGCGCATTCGGCCACGTCGCCATGGCCCGCTAGGACTTCCTCCATACCACCCGTAGATAGGCGGTGGCCGGCCACGTTGATGATGTCGTCGGTGCGGGACATAATGTAGAGGTAGCCGTCTTCATCCTGAAACCCGGCGTCGGCGGTTTTGTAATAGCCGGGAAACTCGTCGAGATAGGATTCGATATAACGGTCATCGGCCTGCCAAAGGGTCGGTAGGCAGCCCGGCGGCAGGGGCAGTTTGATTACGATAGCGCCGGTGATCCCCCGCGCGACCTCATTACAGCTTTCATCCACGACCCGCACGTCATAGCCGGGCACGGCCTTGGTGGGGGAGCCGTGTTTGACCGGAAGGGGCCCCAGGCCCATGCAATTGGCGGCGATGGGCCAGCCGGTCTCGGTCTGCCACCAATGATCAATCACCGGTTTTTTCAATTGCTGCTCGGCCCATTGAATGGTGTCCGGGTCGGCTCGTTCACCGGCCAGAAACAGGGTGCGGAATTTGGACAAATCATACTTCGCCAGCAGGACGCCGTCCGGATCCTCCCGCCTGATGGCGCGGAAGGCAGTGGGCGCGGTGAAAAGTGCTACGCACTTATGTTGCTGGATGACCCGCCAAAAGACCCCGGCGTCGGGTGTGCCTACGGGCTTGCCCTCGAACAGGATCGAGGTGGCGCCATGGAACAGCGGCGCATAAACGATATAGGAATGGCCCACCACCCAGCCCACGTCCGAGGCCGACCACCACACTTCGCCGGGATTGACATCGTAGACATTCTTCATGGACCATTTCAGGGCCACCAGATGGCCGCCGTTGTCGCGTACCACGCCTTTCGGAATGCCCGTGGTACCGGAGGTATAAAGGATGTACAGCGGGTCGGTCGCCAGTACGGGGACACAATCGACCGGCTGCGCCGCGGCAACGGCCTCCCGCCAGTCGTGATCCCATCCAGGCGTCAATTGCGCGGTCTCCATGGGCCGTTGCAGGATCACGCAGGCCTCCGGTTTATGTCTGGCCATTTCAATGGCGCCGTCCAGCAACGACTTGTAGGGAATGACGCGGCCCGGCTCCATGCCGCACGAGGCGGACAGGATTACTTTCGGCAAGGCGTCATCGATGCGAGTAGCCAGTTCGTTGGCCGCAAAGCCCCCGAAGACCATGGAATGGACCGCGCCGATGCGGGCGCACGCCAGCATGGCAAAGGCCGTTTCCGGCACCATGGGCATATAGATGATCACCCGGTCGCCCTTATCGACGCCAAGGCCGCGCAGCATGCCTGCGCATTGGGCGACCTGGGTTTGCAATTCGCTGTAGCTGATAGAGCGGATGGTATCGGTGATCGGTGAATCGTAGATGATGGCGGCCTGGCCGCCCCGGCCGGCATCGACATGGCGATCAACGGCATTGTAACAGGTATTGGTCTGCGCCCCGGGAAACCAGCGGTAAAAGGGCGCGCGGCTGTCATCCAGGACCTGGTCCCAGGTCTTGAACCAATGGATATCCTGGGCCGCCTCGGCCCAAAACGCCCGCGGGTCCGTTTGCCAGGCGCCATATGTCTCGTCGTAGCCACCGGCCATGGTTTCCCCCTATATCCTTATTGCTTACCGCGCTGCATGCTGCCGCCAAATCTATTATGAACTTTCACTTCGGCCAAGTCACCGTCTCCCGCCATGGCTATGGCACATGAACGGGGGGCAGGTTCTCGGACAGATCATATGCTGCCAGGCCCCTGGGCACCTTCAACACCGCGTTGGCCCGCAATATGGCCTCGCCATCAGCTGTCAGGCGGCCTTCGGCGAAGACCAGGCTGCGGGTTTGTTTGACCACATCGCCATGGGCCTCGACCCACTGCCCCTCCTTGACCGGGGCCAGGAAGTCCGAGGTCATGTTAACCGTAACCAGAAAGCCGGTAATCCCGGTTTCAATATTGGCGTTGAAGCCTAATTCGATGTCCATCAACGTAAACAACATGCCGCCGTGGCAGATTTTTGCAGCATTGACGTGTTTTTCCCCGCAACGGAAGCCGAACACCACCTTGTTGCCCAGGTTTTGCAGAAACAACGGCCCGATGGTGCCGTAATAAAATCGATCCGGCTCCCAGGGATGAAAGCCGGCGGGCGGATCGTACCCTTCGAAGGACATGGACTAACCTGACTACATGTTAAAATTGGCCGCCGAACCTAGCTGCTTGGCACCAACGGTTAAAGCCGTAATGTGGCCGAGGGCACTAGACGCCGCAGCCGGAGCAGTGTATGTCTCCGCCGCGTCATGGGTATAAACCTTGGCCCACCCCAACATTTTGAAGTAGTGACAAGCCATGCCGCTTCGTAATATTGCCATCATTGCCCACGTCGACCACGGCAAGACCACCCTGGTTGATACCATGTTCCGTCAGTCCGGTACCTTTCGCAGCAATCAACAGATTGCCGAACGGGCCATGGATTCAAACGATCAGGAGCGCGAACGGGGCATCACCATTCTGTCCAAGTGCACATCGGTCGAATGGCGGGGCACGCGTATCAACATTGTTGATACCCCGGGCCATGCGGATTTTGGTGGCGAGGTGGAGCGTATTTTGAAGATGGTGGATGGCGTCGTCCTGTTGGTTGACGCCGCCGAAGGCCCCATGCCCCAGACCAAGTTCGTACTCGGAAAGGCCCTGGCCCTGGGCCTGCGCCCGATCGTGATAATCAACAAGATCGATCGCGGCGATGCCCGGCCCGATGAGGTCCTGAATGAAATTTTCGATCTGTTCACTGCCCTAGAAGCCAATGAAGAGCAGTTGGACTTTCCCTATCTCTACGCGGTGGGCCGGGATGGCTGGGCCAGCGATGACCCGGCCGCGGGCGGTGGTGATTTAACGCCCCTATTTGAATTACTGCACCGACATGTGCCCGCCCCGGCGGTCGATCCGGATGCGGCCTTTGCCATGATCGCGACCTTGCTGGACGCCGATCCCTATTTGGGCCGGGTTCTGACAGGCCGTGTCGAGGCTGGGCGTTTGTCGCAAAACGATACCATCCGCGCGCTGCGCGATGACGGCAGTGTGGTGGAAACTGCCCGGGTGACTAAGTTGCTGGCCTTTCGTGGCCTGGACCGTGTTCCGGTGGAGACGGTTTCGGCCGGCGATATTATTGCCATCGCCGGCTTGCAGCACGCCACCGTTGCCGACACCCTCTCCGATCCCGTGGTAACCCAGCCGATCATGGCGCCACCGATTGACCCGCCGACCCTGGCCATGACCTTTTCCATCAATGACTCTCCCATGGCCGGGCGCGACGGCTCGAAAGTGCAAAGCCGGGTGATCCGCGCCCGCCTGATGGCCGAGGCCGAGGGGAATGTCGCCATCAAAATTTCCGAGACCGGCGACAAGGATGCCTTCGAAGTGGCGGGCCGGGGCGAATTGCAATTGGGCGTTTTGATAGAGACTATGCGTCGGGAAGGCTTCGAGTTGACTATCAGCCGGCCACGGGTGCTGTACCGCCAAAATCCTGATAGCGGTCAACGCACCGAACCGATCGAGGAAGTTTCCATCGACGTGGATGATGAATTCACAGGCGTCGTGGTCGAAAAAATGGCTACACGCAAGGGCGAGATGACCGATTTGCGTCCCTTTGGCATTGGCCGCACGCGCATCACCTTCCTGGCCCCCTCGCGCGGCCTGATTGGTTATCACGGTGAATTTCTGACCGATACCCGCGGCACCGGCATCATGCACCGCCTGTATCACAGCTACGGCCCTTACAAGGGCCCGATCCATGGCCGCCATCGCGGCGCCATTGTTTCCGGAGAGACCGGTATGGCCGTACCCTTTGCCCTATGGCACCTGGAAGAACGCGGCGTGTTGTTTATCGGCGGCGGCGAACAGGTCTATGCCGGAATGGTGATTGGCGAAAACGCCAAACCCTCCGACATGGAAGTCAATCCACTGAAGGCGAAACAGCTGACCAATATCCGCGCCTCGGGTAAGGATGACGCCGTACGCCTGACGACGCCCCGGCGCATGAACCTGGAACAGGCCATCGCTTATATCGGCGATGATGAGGTAGTCGAGGTCACCCCCAAACACATCCGCCTGCGCAAGGCCACCCTGGACCCCCACCAGCGCAAACGCGAACGCCGCGCCGCCATGGCGGGTTAGCTAGGACGGACTATCTAGCGACGGCATCTTAGGGCCGAATTCCTGGACGCATTCGATGGCGGTTTCGTAGCCCGCATCGCTGTGGCGCAGGACGCCGGTGGTCGGATTATTCCACAGCACCATCTCGATCCGCCGGGCCGTCTCTGGTGTGCCATCGGCGACAATGACTATGCCGGCATGCGGGGAATAGCCGATGCCGCTACCATGATGGGTGGAGACCCAGGTCGCACC
This sequence comes from Alphaproteobacteria bacterium, assembly GCA_963577885.1. GTDB lineage: Bacteria > Pseudomonadota > Alphaproteobacteria. The sequence continues at coordinate 4,370 of CAUZBE010000052.1, read as the reverse complement.
CGAGTCGCAATTGACCAGGCGTTCAACAGGGGCTAGCCGGAGACGGCATCGTAGCCGTCCTTTATGGCCTCGGTCTCGCGGTTGGCCGAGGCAACGGAGCCCAAATCTAGATGGTCGCAGCCGATTACGATGGGCGCCTGTGGTTCACTGCTGGCGACCATTGCATTGAAGACCGGCCCCAGGCGGTGCTGGTCACCCAGGCCAACCCAGAAGATCCGCGAGGGCAGGCCCTGGAACTGGATGCGTTCGCGGGCCATATCGCCAATTGTGCAGGGAGGTCGCCGCAATGGGTGAGGACCGCTTCCTTGCCCCCGACACGGCAGCCTCCGCTAGCCTGATCCAGTCCGGCGCCATAGTAGAGGCTGCCGCGTCCGGCACAATGCCTACGCTTTAGCCCGCCTAGCACTCGGCCCGGCGGGAGACGTGGCCGACTTCGCCTTCCCGCTCGCCAAAGTCGTAGCCTTGGCCACGTTCGAAGGCGCGCAGGATACGCCGGCCGGTACGATAGATGTGAACCTCGTCGGCCCCGTCCACCAGCCGGGCGAAACGGGCCTGGCGATACATCCGCTCCAACGGCGTATCGTCGGTGACGCCCTTGGCGCCCAGAACTTGAATGGCGCGATCGATGACGTTATGCAGCATACGGGCGCCGGTCACCTTGATCAGTGAAATCTCCACCCTTGCCTGATCGCCGGCGTCCATCTTTCGCGCGGCATCCAGGGTCATCAGGCGGCTTTGCTGAATTTCCGCCGCGCTTTCGAAGACGAAGGCCTGCATCAACTGCTTGTCGCCCAGCTTCTCGCCGCGGATCATCCGGCTGTTTAGGCGTTCGCACATGATGTCGAAGGCGCGTTGCGCCTGGCCCAGCCAACGCATGGCGTGAAATATTCGGCCCGGGCCAAGCCGTTCCTGGGCGACTTTGAAGCCTTCGCCCCGTTCGCCGAGCATATTGGTGGCAGGCACGCGGCAGTTCTCGTACTTAACCTCCATATGGCCGCCCAGCATGCCCATGGTGCGGATATCCCGTTGAATGTTGTAGCCGGGGTTATCGGTCGGGACGATGATCATCGAGAAAGCGTCATGGCTGGGAGCATCTGGCTCTGTCTGCACCATCACAGTGGTGTACCTGGCCCGATCGGCGCCGGAGGTGAACCATTTATGGCCGTTGACCACCCAATGATTGCCATCCAGCACCGCCGAGGTCTGAATGCCCGTTGGGTCCGAGGAGGCGACCTCCGGCTCGGTCATGGCGAAACTTTGATAGAATTCGCCGGCAACCAGGGGTTCCATGTAGTTCTTGCGCCATTCGGGCGAGGCGTATAGGCGCAGCATGATAGAATCCTGCAGGGTGTTGGAACCCACGGCGACGGAACCCAGGTGGGAACGGCCAATAACCTCGTTCACATGCACATAATCCATGAAGGGCATACCCTGACCGCCAATATCTTTTGGATGGCCCAGGGCCCACAGGCCCACATCCTTGGCTTGTTGCTGCACCGCTTTCAGGGCGGCCTGGCTTTCGGCGCTATCCTTGTCGAAGCCGGCCTCGAGTGGATAGACCACGTTTTCGATGAACTGCTTAACCTTGCCACGCATCTCAACCCAATTAATCTCTTCGGGCATTTTGCCGTCCCATTCGGTTGCCTTGGTTGGATCTATCTTACCTCATTGGAGCCTGTACCATCCCAACCATCCCAACCATCCCAACCATCTCGAACATTCGCCGTGCGGTGCCTGGCGATGCGGAGGCCGCGCATCTGGGCTATTCGGAGCTGCGCCTGCACACCCATGTCAGCATGATCGAGAACGTGGCGCTGTATCAGGTCAGGGGCTGGTTGGTCACGGGCCAAGGCGTGGAAGACGGATATAGCACATATTCATGACCAAGCAGCTGGCATCATGGCTCCTCAGCCGGGTCCATGACAAAGCCTAGCAGCTTTTCCCGAGTGTCGTCAGGGATGGGGATAGACGAGCGGGTGGAGAGGTCGAAGCAGACCGCAACAATTTCCGTGGTGGCGCCGATCAATTTAGTTTCGATGTTACGCAGGCGATGCATCATGGTGACGGATTTATTGCCGACTTTCAACAGCGCGCTTTCGATCTTGAACAGGCTACCCCCCCGCTGCTCGTTCTTGAACTGGATGGTATGCTGGGCATCCACCAGAGAAATACCTTGGTCCTGTTTGCCGTCCGCCTTGAAGCCTAGTTCGACCAAAAAATGAAACGCGGCGATGTCGAAATGACCCACATAATGCTGCACGTTCATGTGGCCCAGGTGATCGCAATGCCAGGGGTAGACCACGCCACGACAGGTTTCCATCCAACTCATATTGGCTAACTCCTCGTTACAATAGGCCAGACTATCGCCTGATGCGGGTTGGCGTCCATAGAGTTGCTTGGCAGGGCCGGTGCTTTCTGTCAGAAGGGGCCGGACCAAAGGGCACGAATGTAGGCGGCATTGAATGAGTGAAACGGTGGATAACGGGTTGGGCGATGCGGGCAGCGGGGATTTCATTCGCGACATCGTGCGCGAGGATTTGGCGGCGGGCCGAAACCAGGGCGTCGTTACCCGGTTCCCACCTGAACCCAATGGCTATCTGCATATTGGCCACGCCAAATCAATCTGCCTGAATTTCGGCATCGCCCAGGAATTTGGCGGCCGCTGTCATCTGCGCTTTGACGACACCAACCCGATCCGGGAAGAGCAGGCCTTCACAGAGGCGATCAAAGCGGATGTGCGCTGGCTGGGCTTTGAGTGGGGTGAACATCTGCATTTCGCGTCGGACAATTTCGAACAGCTTTATCAATGGGCAGTCGATTTGATCGAGGCCGGCAAGGCCTATGTGGATGACCTGTCAGTGGAGGAGATGCGCGCTTATCGCGGCACCGTGACCGAGATGGGCCGCAACAGCCCCTATCGGGACCGCGGGGTGGCCGAGAATGTAGATTTGTTCCAGCGCATGCGGGCCGGTGAATTTCCAGATGGCGCTCGGGTGCTACGCGCGAAGATCGACGTGGCGGCGGGCAATATGAACCTGCGCGACCCGGTGCTGTACCGTATCTTGCACGTTGAACATCCTCGTACCGGCACGCAATGGTGCATCTATCCCAACTATGATTTCGCCCATGGCCAGTCAGATGCGATCGAAGGTGTTACCCATTCCCTCTGTACGTTGGAATTCTCCGACCATCGGCCCCTTTATGATTGGCTGCTGGAAAACCTTGACGTGCCGGCGCGGCCCAAACAATATGAATTCGCCCGCCTTAACCTCTCTCATACAGCCCTGTCCAAGCGGCGTTTGACGCAATTGGTGGCGGCAGGCAGCGTCGATGGTTGGGATGACCCGCGCCTGCCAACAATATCAGGATTGCGCCGGCGCGGGGTGCCGGCGGCGGCAGTACGGGATTTTATCTCGCGCCTGGCGATCAGCAAGAGCGACGGCCTGGTGGAAATGGCCATGCTGGAACATTGTATCCGCGAACTGTTGAACGTCGAGGCGCCGCGCCGCATGGCGGTGCTACGGCCCTTGAAGGTGGTGATCGAGAACTACCCGGAATGCGAAAGTGAGATGCTGCCCGCCCAGAACCATCCAGGCAATGCGGACATGGGCAGCCGGGAGGTGCCGTTTTCCCGTGAGTTGTATATCGAGCGGGACGACTTCATGGAGGATCCGCCAAAAAAATTCTTCCGTCTGGGTCCGGGCCGGGAAGTGCGTTTGCGTTATGCCTATTTCATCACCTGCCAGGCGGTTGTCAAGGACGCCGGCGGCGACGTGGTGGAATTACGCTGTACCTATGATCCCGCGACCAAGGGCGGCAATGCGTCTGACGGCCGCAAGGTCAAGGGCACAATCCACTGGCTGTCGGTCGCCCACGCGGCGGCGGCGGAAGTGCGCCTGTACGATTATTTGTTCAATAGCGAGGAGCCGCCCAGTGGCGACGACTTCCTCTCCGACGTGAACCCCAATTCGCTGGAAGTTTTGGCCCAGGCCTGGGTCGAACCCGGCCTGGCCGCATTGCCGCCGGGGCAAACGGTGCAATTCGAGCGCCTAGGCTATTTTTGCCACGAACCAGACCCGCTCCCGGCATCCAAATCTGGCACCCTGATCTTTAACCGCACCCTTGGTTTACGTGATAGCTGGGCCAAAATTAAAGGCAGTAGCTAGCGCTTTAATCCAGGGAATGGCCCCAATTGTGTATGACTCTGTCTAAATTCCCGCCCTCCACGACCCGGTAAAGCCGACGTTGAATAAGCAGTATCTGGCCGCCGTCGCGGGTTTGCGGGCGGAACGCCATGGCGCCGCCGCGCAGGGTGGAGGTAGTCAGAAATGCCTCGAGCGTTATTCGCAGGAAGAGGCCCTTGTCAAAGC
>CAUZBE010000051.1:0-12064 GCA_963577885.1 Alphaproteobacteria bacterium | reverse complement strand
GGCCGCGTTTCGCCAACGCTTTGATGTCGACGTCGAACAAGTCACGACGGCGAACGAGGATATGGAGTTCAAGCTGCCCGCTGAATTGCGCGGTTAGTTGGGTAGCGGCGGTCATGGCGGTTTATACAGAGATTGGCAAAGTAGAACTGCGTACCTTCGTGGCGGAATATGACATCGGCGCGGTCACGAGCTGCAAAGGTATCGCCGAAGGGGTGGAGAATACCAACTACCTTCTACAGACCGACCGGGACAGCTATATCCTGACGATCTATGAAAAGCGGGTGGATCCCGGCGATCTACCCTTTTTCCTTGATCTGCTGGATCATCTCGCCAAGCGCGGCGTACCCTGCCCGCCAACCATCCATGGTCGTGACGGCCGCGCGCTGCGCCAGGTCGCGGGAAAGCCGGCCGCCATCGTGACATTTCTACAGGGGATCTCGCCAAAGCGGCCAAATGCGGTGCATTGCGCCGAAGTCGGCACGGCCCTAGCGCACCTGCACCTGGCCGGTCAGGATTTTTCCCAGAGCCGGCGCAATGCCCTATCTCTGGACGGCTGGGCGCAGTTAATTGCAGCCACGGCGGCCCGGGCCGACGAGGTCGCCAAAGGCCTGAGCGCCGAAATTGCGCGAGAATTTGACTATCTGTCCCGGCGTTGGCCCTCCGACCTGCCGACTGGGGTGATCCATGCCGATCTGTTTCCCGACAATGTCTTTTTCAAGGGCGACAAGCTGACCGGCCTGATAGATTTCTACTTCGGCTGCACCGACGCCCTGGCCTATGACCTGGCCATTTGCCTGAACGCCTGGTGTTTCGAACGGGGCGCCGGGTTTAACATTACCAAGGCTCGGCGCCTGCTGTCTGCCTACCGGGACGTACGCCCGGTCAACGACGCGGAATTCGCCGCCCTGCCCTTGTTGGCCCGGGGCGCCGCCCTGCGCTTTCTGCTGACCCGTCTGTATGACTGGTTGAACCAGGTCGATGGCGCCATGGTAAAGCCCAAGGATCCCTTGGAGTATCTGCACAAGATGCGCTTTCACTACCGAATCTCGGGCCCCGGCGCCTACGGCCTGGATTGATATGCATGGATGAGGTGGTGATCTATACGGACGGCGCCTGCTCGGGCAATCCAGGCCCGGGCGGTTGGGGCGCGTTGTTACAGTTCGGCGGACATGAACGGGAATTGAGGGGCGGTGAGCCTGGCACAACCAACAACCGCATGGAAATGCTGGCGGCCATTGCCGCCTTGGAAGCCCTGAAACGGCCCTGTTGGGTCAATCTGTATACGGACAGCGTCTATCTACGCGACGGCATCACCAAATGGATCGTCAACTGGAAGCGCAATGGCTGGAAAACCGCCGCCAGAAAGCCAGTCAAGAACGTGGATTTGTGGCAACGCCTGGAGGCCGCCATCGAACGGCACCAGATCACCTGGCACTGGGTCAAGGGCCATGCCGGCCACCCTGGCAACGAAGCCGCCGATGCCCTGGCGAGACAAGGCTTGGACGCCTATGGCCGGATGTAAACCGCCAGTCTTAATAGAGGGATGTTTAAAAAGATCAGTTCAGATACCGGTCCAGATCGGTCGTGGCCACTGCGATCAGGGCATCGGCACGGTCACCCTTGACCTGTTGAGCCACGATTGCCGAGGTGGCGGTGATCGCGATGTCTATGGCAGCGTCGCGAATTTCCGCCTCGGCCTGGGTTTCGGCCAGGGCGATTTTATCCAAGGCCGCCTGTTGCCGCCGGGCAATGGACTGGTCCAATTTCTTTGCGGCAATTTCGGCTTCGCGCAAGGCTTCCTCGCGGGCGTGGGCGATAATTTTCTCCGCCTCAGCCAACGCATCGCGCTGCTTGCGTTCATAGGTAGCTAGCAACGCCTGGGCCTCTTCGCGCAGCTGCCGGGCTTGTTCCAGATCGGCGCTGATTTTTTCCGCCCGCTCATCCAGCGCCTTGGCCATCATGCCCGGCACTTTGAAATAAAACAGAATGCCGGCGAATAGTATAAAGGCCGCGCCGACCCAAAATGTCGCGTCCATCAGCGCGGCCCCCTCGCGTTGTTCTGCATGGCATCCGCCACCGCTTGATCCACATCGGTCTTGGGCACCTGGCCGTCGATTAGGCGCTCGGCCGCCGCCTGGGCCAATTCCCCCGCGACGCCACGCAGCTCGGCCAAGGCATCGTTCTTGGCAGCGGCGATCCGGGCGGCCGCGGCGGCGGCTTCCGTCGCCAACACATCGGCTACCTCGGCATTACGCGTCTCAGCCGCGGTCGCGGCTTTCATCCCGGCCTGGGCGATGGTGGCCTGAGCCTGGCTACGGGCCTCCGTCAGCGCCACCTCGTATTCGCTAATCACGGTTTCAGCTTGCGCCTTAAGCTGCGCCGCCTGATCCAGGTCATCGGCAATCCTACCGTGCCTGGTTTCCAGTACATCGGCCACCCTCGGCAAAGCCACGCGGGCCATCAACAGATAAAGCGCGATAAAGGAAATCACCAGCCACACCATTTGCGGTGCGAAGTCCTCCATCCAAAATTGTGGCATGGTCTCGCTCCGTTTTTGCTTCTGGCCGCCCCGGCACAATTGCCACGGGGTAGGTATAGCCGCTGGGCATTGCCCAGAAGCGATTTAGAAGACGAACAGGATGATCAACGCGACCACAAGCGCGAACAGGGCGATGGCCTCGGTCAGGGCAAAGCCCAGAATGACCCGGCCAAATACGGCCTGAGCCGCACCTGGGTTGCGCATGGCCCCGGCAACGTAGTTGCCAAAAATCAGGCCGATGCCAATTCCGGCACCACCCATGGCAATAGCGGCAAGACCGGCACCGATCAGCTTCGCGGCGGCTGGTTCCATGATTTAAATTCCTTCGTTTTCTGGGATGTTGATGGGATTGGGTAGTATCTTGAACCGGAACCTGGATCAATGCTCCAGATGAATGGCGTCATTGAGATAAAGGCAGGTCAAAATGGTGAAGACGTAGGCCTGCAACACGGCGATGGCGACTTCCAAGCCAGTCAAGGCGACAATCAGGGCAAAGGGTAAAACGCCAAAGACGCCCATCTGCACAACAAAGCCGCCGAACACTTTCAACATTGTGTGGCCGGCTGTCATATTGGCGAATAGGCGAACCGAATGGCTGATCGGCCGCATGAAATAAGACAAAACCTCGATCGGGACGACCAGGAACAGCATCACCAGGGGCACGCCCTTGGGCACGAAGAACGATAGAAAATGGGTGCCATGCCGGGTAATGCCGATGAAGGTCGTCAGCGCGAACACCGACAGCGCCAAAGTGATGGTCACGGCGATGTGCGAGGTCACGGTATAGCTATAGGGCAACATGCCCAGCAAATTACACAGCACGATAAAGCTGAACAAAGAGAATACGAAGGGGAAGTATTTCCGCCCTTCGCTGCCAATGGTTTCCTTTATCATGTCGGCGATAAATTCGTACCAAAGCTCACTCACCGATTGCCAACGGCCCGGCACCATGGCACGGCGTGACGTGGTCAGGACCAGAAAAAGCGTGGCTACGATGACGGCGCCGAACATAAAGGCGGCAGCCTTCGAAAACGAAATATCGAAGCCGCCCAACTGCCAATCATTCAGCCGGCCGATAACAAACTGATGCATCGGGCTACTATGATCAATGTGGCGTTCAGCCGTCACGCCCCTCTCCCTTCTCTGACCCCGCCCGATCCTCGGGTGAAGCCCGCGTCCCAGATTTTAACTCGGCCTGCGACCTGCGCTGCAAGTCTTCGGCCGCCTGGGCGTCCATCCGTAGTGCGGTTCTTACCGCGTTATTAATTCCCGCCGCACCGCCAAGAAACAGGAACAGCAGCATCAGCCAGGGTTTGGTCCCGAACCAATAGTCCAGGGCCCAGCCGATACCGGTACAGACCACCAATGCGACGACGATTTCAATAGAAATCCGCCATGCGGCACCCAGGCCCGAACCCACCATTCCGTCCGTCTCCGCCGCCGATTGTTCAAGTCCCGCGGCATGGCGGGCCCTGGAAATTCGGCCACCCAACGTTTCCAGGGAAGGCTCTTCCTCGGACGGTGGGTGTTGCGGATCGGACATATCGCTCTATAGCTGCGTCGTGGTCAAGCACTCAATCAGCCAGAATCCGGTTGCCTTTCCGGCGGCCATTTATCAACTTTGGCCGCATAATTCGACCGTAGCAGTATGATACAAGCACCCAGCCACGACTGGCCGGAAGCGGGCGCACGATACGAATTGACCCATGACCTGTCAAGAGCCAATGCCCGCCCTCTAACTATCTGATTTTCCTTAGAAATATCTCCAAACGGCAAAATCACCCGGTCGCCCGAATGCGTTCCGCGCGGGCCAGATCAACCGAGACCAGTTGTGATACCCCACGCTCGGACATGGTGACGCCAAACAAACGGTCCATGCGGGCCATGGTGTAGGGATGGTGGGTGATAATCAAAAAACGGGTGCCGGTAATCCGCGCAATTTCACCAACCAGGTTGGTAAAACGCTCTACATTGGCGTCATCCAGAGGCGCATCGACCTCATCAAGCACACAAACTGGCGCCGGATTGGTTAGAAATACCGCAAACAACAGCGCCAATGCGGTCATCGCCTGCTCACCGCCCGAAAGCAGAGACAGTCTTTGCAGCCGCTTGCCCGGTGGCGAGGCCATGATTTCCAGGCCGGCCTCCAAAGGATCATCCGATTCCGTCAGGGTCAGGTGCGCTTTGCCGCCACCAAACAGGCGTATGAATAGATCCTGGAAATGGCCATCGACGGCTTTATAAGCGGCCAACAGGCGGACACGGCCTTCCTTATTCAGGCTGTAGATACCCTGGCGCAGGCGGGCGATGGCACCCTCCAGGTCAGCCCGCTCCGTTATCATGCCGGCCAACTGTTCTTCCAACTCCTCTGCTTCCGGTTCCGCGCGCAGGTTGACGGCGCCCATGCTTCCGCGCTCCCGCTTTAAACGCTCCACCTTGCGTTCTGCCTCCTCCAGGGGTGGGAGGGGCGCGCCGGGCTCCAGATCCGCGTTTGCCAGGACGGCGTCGGGCCGGCAATCAAGGGCTTCCATGATGCGCCGAGCCACCTCGGCGCACCGCTCATTACATTGTTCAACCCCCGCTTCCCCGCGGACCCGTTCCTCCCGCGCCGAGGCCAGCACACTTTCGGCATCGCGTTGGCCAATCGCCAGGTCGTTTACCTTTGCCTCCGCCTGCGCCAGATCGGCGGCGGCCTTGTTACGGGATGTTTCGGCCTGATCTATCTGGTTCATCAGGGATTGCCGCTGAGCGGCGATTTTTGCCGGCTTGCGTTGCAACTGCTCCAACTCCTCCCGCCCTGCTTTGGCCCGCGCCGCCAGTTCCGATATTTGTCTCTCCGCCCCCTGGGCCCGGCGCCGCCAGCCCTCTTGCTCTCCCGCAATGGCCCTCAGCCGTTCACGCCGCGTACTGGCATCTCGCCGCAGACGATCGTGTTGGCTCCGCGCCTCGAGCAAATCGGCACGCTGGGCCGTGACCTCGCCTCGCAGGACAGCTAATTTCTGGCGCAGGTCATCCAGCGGCGGCAGCGCGTCCAACTGTCCCTGGGTTTCCGCCCTCGCCGCTTTGCTCTCTTCCAGATCAGCCTCGGTCTGGGCCAGACTTTCCACCACCGTGGCCAAACGAGCAGAGCGCCCTGCAGCATCCCGTTCCGCCTGAGCCTGGGTATTGCGTCTACGATCCAATGCTTCGCGTCCCAGGCGGGCGCCTTCCCGCGCTGCCGCCCGGTCGCGGGCCGCGTTTGCCAATGCATCGCGCGCCGCCACCAGGGCATCCCGGGCTTTTCCCAGCCCCGAGGCCAGTGCCGCCCGCAAGCGGCCCAGTTCGTCCAGCCGGTTGCCTTGGGCCAGGCGCACGGCAGCCGCCGTTTCCGCCCCCGCGGTCACCGTAAAGCCGTCCCAGCGCCACAAGGCGCCGCTGGTCGAAACCAGACGCTGGCCATAGGCCAACTCGGCCGACAGCCCTACCGCATCCCCTTCATCGACCACGCCAACCTGGGACAGGCGCCGGGCCAAAGCGTCCGGCGCCTTGACATAGCGTGACAGGGGCGTCGCTCCCGGTGGCAGCCCGGGGGCATCATCCCTAGTAGCCAGGGTACGCCAATGCACCGGCGCCGCCTCGTTGGCCGGCTCGTTCAGGTCATCGCCAAGGGCAGCGCCCAGGGCCGCTTCATAACCAGGCTCCACGGCAATCGCGTCGATTACGGCGGGCCACAGATCGGCATTCTTTTGCCGCAACAGCTCCACCAAGGCCCTTTCCGCCGCCGCCAGTTGGGAGTCCTGTGTTTCCAACTGCTGACTGGTTTCCCGGGTCTCAGTGACGGTCTCTTCACAGCTGCCGTGGGCCACCTCGCTCTCTTCCAACACCGCCACGGTCTCTGCCGCCGCACGCTGAGCCTGGGTCAGCTTGTCATTGGCCTCACGCAGACGGTCATCACCCTGGGCTTCCGCGCTTAGCTGCTCGTGGCTTGCCTTGGCCTCGGTCCGGCGCTGTGACAGCCGCTGTAAACGCTGCTCCGCCGCAGCCAGTCCGCGGCGCAGAGCGTCCGTTTGTGCCGCACCCTCGGCAACCTGATCGGTCAGGACCTGCAGCGCGCTTTCGTTGTCTGAAAGGATTGACGTCGCCGCCGAAACCCGCGTTTCCGCCTCGGTCCCGGCCGCCGTCTCGCCCTCTTGCCATTTCTGCAATTGAGCGGTCTCCACCGCGAGCTGGGCGGCAGTCCTTGCAGCTTCCTCACCCAGACTGCTTTCCCGCTTTTGATCAACATCGATTTGCCGCAGACGCGCCTGCAGATGCGCGGTCGCCTCGGAAATGCGCAGTTCTTCCTGATCGAGGCCGTCACGGGCCACCGCCAGACGATGCAGCACCGCCGCCGTAACCACCTCTGCCTGCCGCAGATCGGGCAAGCCGCTGGCCCCTGCCGCATGGGCCGCGGTGGCCTGGGCCGCCGCCGCGGTCAGACTGGCGACCTGCCCGCTGGCCTTGCGCAATTCCTCGCCGGCCGCCTGTAGCTGCTGTTCGGCCCGCTGAAACAAAAGATGCAGCTGAATACCTTCGAAATGTCGGATTTGCTCGCCGACCTTCCGGAAGCGTTTTGCCTGACGCGCCTGACGCTTCAAATTCTGCAGCTGCGCCTCCAACGCCTGCATGACATCGTCCAGGCGTTCCATGTTAGTTTCCGCCGCGCGCAGGCGCAATTCGGCCTCGTGCCGCCGGGAATGCAGGCCAGTGATGCCGGCGGCCTCTTCCAACAGGGCCCGGCGGTTAATCGGTTTGGCGTTGATAATCTCGCCAATGCGACCCTGGCTGACCAGGGACGGCGAATGTGCCCCGGACGCCGCATCCGCGAACAGCAATTGCACATCACGGGCCCGCATTTCGTTGCCGTTGACCCGGTAAGCGGAACCGCTGTTCCGTTCAATTGCGCGGGTCACTTCCAATTCATCCGAATCGTTGAGGACAGCGGGCGCCGTGCGGTCTTTGTTTTCGATTATCAAGGAGACCTCGGCCAGATTGCGGCTGCCGCGGTTTTGCGAACCGTTGAAAATCACATCGTCCATAGCGCCGCCGCGCATGCGTTTGGCCGAATTTTCCCCCATCACCCAGCGCAGGGCTTCCACCAGATTGGATTTGCCGCAGCCATTGGGCCCGACCACGCCGGTCAGGCCCGGTTCAATAAATAATTCGACTGGATCGACGAAGGATTTAAAGCCGCTAAGCCGTAATTTCGTAAAATGCAACTGGTCGTGCCCCCAATTTTAGATACTAACGTTCGATAGGTAGGTATGTTTGCAACGGGTAAGCTGTACTGACCGGCCTTATTTCAAATGCGTGGCCAGCAATTCATCCCACTTTCCAATAGTCATGTTTCCCGAAGTTTTGACCCCATTGACGATGAAGCTGGGTGTGGAATTAACGTCGAATTCCTTGCTGCCGTTCAGGCGGTTTTGCAAGATGATGTCGGCCAGGGCCTGGTTGGTCATGCAGGTTTTAAACCGCGCCTCCGTAAATCCGCCCAGGCGCGCAATCTTACCCAGTGCGTCTTGAGGATTATCGGCCTTGGCCCATTTTAATTGATTCTTGAACAGTACATCCAACATGCCAAAATAGTGTTTTTCGCCGGAGCAGCGTGCTAGCATTGCGGCCTGCAAAGCTAGCGGATCAAACGGAAATTCCCGAAAAATCATGCGCACCTTGCCCGTATCGATATACTTGGCCTTCAGCGCCTTGAACGGGCCGGTGTGGAAATTGGCGCAATGGGAGCAGGTCATGGAGGCATATTCGATCACCGTCACTGGTGCATCCATGGCGCCTAGCGCCATATCGCCAACCGCGTAGGCCAGATCGGCGGCCCGCGAGGGCGCGCTGCCAAATACCAAGGCCAGAACAAAAGTCAGCACTGGCAAACATACTTTAATTTGGACCATTCCACCTCCTAACCACAATATATGGTAATAATTATAAGCCTGCCGCTAAGATCTCACAAGCCTTGCCGTTGCTTTTTGACAAGACATTGGGGCAACAACGTGACGATCAAGGCCGCGTATCAAGCATCTTCCGGCGGCGTTTCCTGCCGCCCCAGGACGCCGCCGCCCAAACGGACCAAAGCCCGGCGCAAACCGGTGCTTTTGGTGTTGGCGGTGCGAGCCGCCAGAGCCGCCGATTCGGAGGACGTTATCGCCCTTTGCGTCACCTTGCGGGGTTCTTCCCGTTCCGGCAGTGGGCCCTGCACCAGCTTTAGACGATCGACGGCCTGATAACCGTAAAATCTGTTGATCCGTTCAATCACCGTCGGCGCCATATGTTGCAATTCCACTGCCGCCGCACCGGCGACCCGGATATGCAATACGGCGCCGGCCACGTCGCCGCGCCGCTGTTGCAATTTTTCCGGCGCCGTCAGCGCCGCCAGCTTCGCACCGACGATATCCGGCCAGCGGGCGATGACCTCGCCTTCGCCAAAGCCCCGCTTGCGCAGAGCCGTAGCGATGGCCCGGCGCAAAATGCTGCCGGCGGCGACCGGTTGATTTTTATAGCGGCGTTGGTTCATGTCACCATCTTGCGGGAGATCACGGGCCGCGTCATCCTACACCTGCATCAATTCCAATTAAACTTCGGTGAGGCCTGTGCCCCGAATCATCAAGCTCGGAAATAAACTGTTGTCCTGGTACGACGGCCAGCACCGCAAACTGCCCTGGCGGGCGCCGCCGGGGGAGTTAGCACAGCCCTATCAGGTCTGGTTGTCGGAAATCATGCTGCAACAAACCGTGGTTAAGACTGTTATTCCTTATTACCTGCATTTTCTACAGCGCTGGCCCAGTATTGAAGCCCTGGCAGCGGCAGAACTGGACCAGGTGCTGCACGCGTGGCAGGGCCTGGGCTATTATGCCAGAGCCCGAAACCTGCACAAATGCGCCCAGGCCGTGGCGGGGGAACATGGCGGCGTCTTCCCCGATACGGAGGCTGAACTGCTGGCGCTGCCCGGCATCGGCCCCTACACCGCCGCCGCCATCGCGGCCATTGCCTTTGGCCGCAAGGCGAGCCCCGTGGACAGCAATATCGAACGCGTGGTCTCCCGCCTGTATGGCGTGACCGAAACCATGCCCGGTGCCAAGGTGGCATTGCGCCTTCTGGCAGCCGGGCTGACGCCGGCACTGCGGGCGGGGGATCATGCCCAGGCATTAATGGACCTGGGAGCCACGATTTGTCTGGCCCGGCAACCGCAATGCGACCGTTGCCCCCTGCACCAAGCCTGTCTGGGCCGCCAACAGGGGGTCGCGGCAAGCTTGCCCCGACGCCTGCCCAAGGCCAAGCGGCCCACCCGCCACGGCGTAGCCTTCTGCCTGTTTGACAACGCCGGCCGCCTGCTGTTGCGGCGGCGGCCCGAAAAGGGCCTGCTGGGCGGCATGATTGAAGTACCCTCCACCCCCTGGCGCGAGGAACATTGGCCGGCTGAAGAGATACTGCCTTTCGCCCCCCTGGTGACCCGCTGGCGGACACTGCCGGGCACGGTGGGCCATACCTTCACGCATTTTCACCTGGAATTAAGTGTGCGGACCGGAACAGGCGACAGGCCGGCGGGAGATGGTGAGATTTGGCATCCGCCGGCCGATCTGGCCCAGCTTGCCCTGCCCACGGTGATGAAAAAGGTGTTGCGGCACGGCCTGAACGGCGGCTAATCCTAGGTATTAATGCAATTCAGAGCGCAGTTTTTGCCGCAATAGATCGATGGGGAGCAATTGACCCCGATCCTCGAAGCACCAGAAAGTCCAGCCATTGCACGCGGGGGCGCCCTGCACGGCGGCGCCGACTTGGTGGATGGAACCATGGGAGCGGTCGGCTACGAGGGAGCCGTCCGCCCGGATGCGGGCGGCATAGCGGCGGCGGGCATCGTATAACAGCGCACCAGGGTTAAGCATGCCCCGCTCCACTAGCCAGCCGAACGGGATGCGCGGCAGGGCACGTTTCGAAGGCGTTACATTGACGTCTTCGTCGCCAAGGGGGATCACGGCGGCAATGCGCTGGCTGGCCAGATCAACATACCCCTGATTGGCGTCAATGCCGATAAAGTCCCGGCCCAGGTGTTTTGCCACAGCCCCGGTCGTGCCGGTACCGAAAAAAGGATCGAGGATAAGGTCTCCGGGATTGCTGCTGGACAGTATCACCCGGTGCAACAACGCCTCGGGCTTTTGCGTCGGATGGGCCTTTTGTCCGTCCTGCTTTAGACGTTCGCTCCCGGTGCAGATCGGCAACAGCCAATCGCTGCGCATCTGCAAATCTTCGTTCAACGCCTTCATGGCCTCGTAATTGAAGGTATAACCCCTGCCGTCCGGTGACGGGGTGCACCAGATCATAGTCTCGTGGGCGTTGGTAAAACGCATGCCGCGGAAATTCGGCATCGGGTTGGTCTTGCGCCAAACTATATCATTCAGGATCCAGAACCCCAGATCCTGCAAGATGGCGCCTACCCGGAATATATTGTGATAGCTGCCGATGACCCATAAACCGCCCTTAGGCTTCAGGACCCGCCGGGCCTGGGCCAGCCAGGCTTTGGTAAAATCATCGTAGCCGGCAAAACTGTCGAACTGGTCCCAGTCATCATCAACGCCGGCAACCTTGCTGTTGTTGGGGCGATGCAAGGCTCCGCCCAACTGCAAATTATAAGGCGGATCCGCGAATACTAGATCGACCGAGGCGTCGGGCAAGCCGGACATCACCTGGACGCTGTCGCCTAGGTGGATGCGGTTTCGTTCGACTTTGTGTTCTGTACTCATGGCGGCGGCGCATACTGATCGCGGGCGAATCGTCCGTCAACAGGTTTTTTTGTGTGGAGTCAGCCGCTTAGAGAAAACTCCAGAAGCTTTCGGATAGGCGCAAAGGATCGCCGGTGCATTTCGTTCGGCCCCAGCCGCGCCAAGGCCGCGCCGTGTTCAGCGGTGCCATAGCCGGCATTGCGCTCCCAACCGAAGCCTGGGAAGCGCTCGGCCAGGGCCGCCATTTCCCGGTCCCGGGTGACTTTGGCGACGATGGAGGCCGCCGCGATGGAAAGGCAGCAGGCATCACCCTTGATCAAGCATTCCATACCGCAGGGCAGGTCGGGCGCACAGTTGCCATCGACCAATGCGTGCGCGGGCGCCGTAGCCAGACCGGCCACGGCGCGGGCCATGGCCAGCATGGTGGCGGCCAGAACATTATAACGGTCGATTTCCACGACTTCGGCCCGGCCGACGCCGATCACGGCGACCTCGCTCAGCCTGGCAAACAGCGCTTCCCGGCGCGCCCGGGACAGGGTTTTGGAATCCGCCAGGCCGGGAGGAATATCGCCGGGCCGCAGGATCACCGCCGCCGCCACCACGGGCCCGGCCCAGGGGCCTCGGCCCGCCTCGTCTATACCGCAAACCGGAGCCAGGCCGCGAGCCGCCGCCGCCGCCTCGTGGTCATAGTCCGCTTTAAATCTAGGATTTGCCATCGGGGAAACTGGGGGCGTCAGCCGGGCCGTCATCTCCAAAGTGGGCATCGCCATCACCGTCT
>CAUZBE010000050.1:0-12095 GCA_963577885.1 Alphaproteobacteria bacterium | reverse complement strand
CCTGGAAAGCCTCGATCACGGTCGATCTGGAACAGGGCCGGCGGCTTGAAGTCGATGGCCTCGCCGGCGTCGCGACGCCTTTCCACCGCGTCGCACTCGGCGTCCTCGGGCCCCACGCCAGCGGCGCTACCTGAGGCCAACCGCCGAAGAGCCCGCGGCGACGGCGGCATTTCATCGACCGCGCAATCTGGCTATGATCAGCATTACGGTGATAGGCTATCCGGGATATGTCGATTTATCGGATACAAGGGGAGGTATTGTATGGGCAAAACCCGCAAAGCCGCCGGTCAGACGTCCCGCTCTATTGTCGACCCCGGTGACGCGCCGGTCGAATTCCAACCCGATGTCGCCGAACGTCTGATCAAATACGGTCGCATGGTGGTCGCCCGCGGTTATATCCACAACTCACTTGGCAATATTGCCATCCGCGTGCCCCATCCGGCCTATCCCCACGGCGTCGCCTATGCCAAGCATGCCGGCGTTTCGCTTGAGGAGATGGAGCGCGCGCATGTGGTGATCACCGATATCCCGTCGGGGAGGCTGCTGCACGGAACGGTTCCAACCAGTGTCGGCCACCAGCTCAACCGAGAAATACTGCGCCTGCGCCCGGATATTAATGCCGTGATCCATGTGCACCACGACGAGACCATTGCCCATTTTGCCGCCGGCGGGCGCACTACAGTCAAGGCGCTATCTCTGGAATACCCTTATGTGATGGCCAAACCCGCCTATGTGGTGCCGTCCCATCTTGACGTGGAGGCGGACGTCGGGCCGATCAAGGAGTTCATCCAGGACACCAACGCGGTGGTCATGGTGGGCCATGGTGTCACCACCCTGGGGCGCAACGTTTCGGAGGCCTATCATCGGCTCAATTCGTTGACCTCGGAAGTTCGCCGCATCGTCACGGCGGAGACGCTGGCGGCGGCGCGCGGCACGAAGGTCAGCTTCCTCAGCGATGAAGAGGTGCGATGGATGTACGAGCGCGCCGAGGGTGTGATCTATCCGGAAGGCTCCGCAGTGTTCGGCGAAGATCCGTAGCGCGTCTGGCTAGCTTGGCCGGCAGTGAGGTTGCCTTAACCGCAGCAACGGTTATCCTCACGGCAACAGTGGAAAATTCATCCCCTTAACATAGAAGTCAGTTGGAGAAGAGAGCATGGCTGTCGTAGAGACGGAGCGTCACGGACAAATCCTCGTGGTTAGAATGAACCGGCCGGAACGGCTGAACGCGTTGAACCATGAAATGCGGACCGAGTTGGCGGATACCTGGATCGAGTTCCGGGAAAGCAGCGAATTGGAGGTCGCCATCTTCACCGGCGCGGGCCGCGGGTTTTGCGCGGGTGAGGATATGAAGGAATCCCTGGCCGACGGCGCGCCGGGTGGACGGCCGCCGGCCAAGGAAGATCCCTTCATGTCCGGCGCCTTGGAAAAACCGGTTATCGCGGCCATCAACGGCTTTGCCATGGGTGGTGGCTTTATGCTGGTTGAACGCACCGACCTGCGCGTCGCCGCGCGAGAAGCGGTGTTCGAAGTATCGGAAGCGAAACGCTGGCTGCTGGGCGGCTATAACCACGGGCATATCGCTAATCTGCCCTATACGGTAGCCATGGAAATGGCCTTGGGTTTTCGCTTCAGCGCGGATCGGTTTCATGAAATTGGTTTTCTAAACCGGGTGGTAGAGGCTGACGCCTTGATGCCGACGGCTTTGGAGATGGCCGAACATCTGCTGACCCTGCCGCCGGCTTCGCGGGTCAATACCGTACATATGATGCGACAGATGCGCCCCACCGTGGGGCCAGCGTTGGAACGCCTTAGCGTCGCCCTGCACGACCATGGTGCGAAGAGCGACTTGATGGAGTCCCGCGCGGCGTTTTCGGAAAAGCGCGCGCCAAATTTCAAGGGCTGGGACGATCCCCAGGACCGCTATAACTTGCCGGCCCTGGGAACGCAGAAGACGTAACACCACCCCGCGCTGATAAATTTCTAGGTTGACCGGCGGCGGTTAATCTTCCACGCTTCGGCATTGGACTTAGGCTTGAGCCAGAACACCGCCGCATATGTGTGCGACAATTAGCGGTCTCGGAATTTCTTGGGTCCATTTAAGTACCTTGTAGCGTACCCGGCCCTGTACTGGTGGGGCAGGAGCAGACGGCATCGCAATGCCGGCACTTAAATAAGAACGCGTGCACCTATAATTGCACGCAGAAATTCATGACGCAGAGGAGGCAAGAAATGAAAAATCACCGATCCAAGATAGTTTATCTGCTTTCGCTATTAATAGCGGCCTTTGTCTGGACCCCCCTATGGGCGGCGGATCAGAAAGGCACGCTGATAGTGGCACTGGAGTCCCTGGGCGGGCAAAGCATGGACCCGATCCAGGAAGGCCGGCCCACGAACGCCCACATTCAGGCGCCAGTGTTTGATTCTCTGCTGGGCTACAACTATGAAAAAGGCGGCGTCGGCCAGGGCGTGGCCACAAGTTGGGTGCTTTCCGATGATGGCCTGAGTTGGACATTTCACCTGCGCAAGGATGTCAAATGGCACAACGGCGACTTGCTCACGGCGCACGATGTGAAATTCAGCCTGGAACGCACCATGTCGAAGGGCTCGCTGTCCTCGCGGCGGGCGCAGCTAAGACGCAACGTAACGAAAATTGAAGTGGTCGACGATTATACCGTCCGCATCTTCACCAAGGGGGTGCAGGTACATTTCCCCTCCGGCCTTAGCCGTTCGGTGTTCCAGGAAGGGCAGCTTATGCCCAAGAAATACATCGAAAAAGTTGGTGAAGCAGAATTCCGCAAGCATCCCATCGGTAGCGGGCCGTGGAAATTTGTGCGTAGCGTGCCCGGCGATCTCATTGAATACGAGGCCGTTGACTACCCCCATTGGCGTGGCACCCCCAAGTATAAGAAACTGTTGATCCTGCTTGTACCCGAGGAAAGCACCCGGGTCTCCATGGTCCGGACCGGCGAGGCCGCGATCGCGTCGATCAGTCCGGAGGCAATCCAGGAGGCAAAGGCGGGCGATCTAAAAGTGATGTCGGTACCGGCAACGATGCAGGCCATCTTCCAGTTCTGGGGCCTCTACCAACCCCAGTTCAAGGACTCCCCCCTGAACGACGTGCGGGTTCGTGAAGCACTGTCCCTCGCCATCGACCGCCAGCAGATCATCGACCATGTGATGTACGGTCAGGCCAGTTGGCCCATGCCCTTCGCCTCCTTTGGCT
The DNA here is from genome assembly GCA_963577885.1 of Alphaproteobacteria bacterium. Taxonomy (GTDB): domain Bacteria; phylum Pseudomonadota; class Alphaproteobacteria. The sequence goes on along the minus strand of CAUZBE010000050.1, from coordinate 8,872 downwards.
ATAGCGTGGACATGGATGCCGAGCGCTGGATGCAGTGGAGCCGGCACGCCCTGCGCTATGACCCGGGCCGGGCCAAGCAGTTGCTGGCCGAGGCGGGCTATGCGAACGGTTTCGAGTTGAATTTCGCCAATACCGCCCTGCCGGGAACCCCTTATATGACGCATATCGGCATTGCGGTGGCGGATTTCTGGAACAAAATAGGTGTTAAGGTCAAACTCACGAACTATGAGTGGGGTGCGTTCCGAACCCTGAACCGGGGCGACCAGAAGAAATTGGCGGGCGGCGCTTCGATGTTCCGTACCGCCGGCCGGCCGGTCGCCATGAGCCGCTACAACGTGGCGTTTGGCGTCAAAAGCCCCCACCGCCTGTTAGGTAACGAGGAAATTTGCACCGGTATCTGCCAATCCTACAAAAAACTCTATGCCATGCAGGTGACGCAGCAAAATCCGGTCAAAAGAACGGCGATGACCAACGCCGTAATGGGACTGATTGCCGAGTCCTGGCTGGCGGTTCCGATTTTGGAAGGCATGGGCTATTGGGCGATCAATCCCAAGCTCGTCGGCGCCTTCAAGCCTATTCCAGGGCGTCATGAGTTCGGAGACGTGTTCGAACGCATTCCACGGCCGGACCAAAAGGCTTGGCAATAAATTCGCCACACCGCGGCCGCATAGTGCGGCCGCGGTAAGCCGCGGATTCTAAAAATCTAGTTTCCGAAAGATCGGATTGGATGCAGGGTTATATTGTCAGACGCCTGTTGCAAGGTGTCGTGCTGCTTGTCATCGTGACAACGATTGTCTTCGCCGTGGGCCGTCTGACGGGCAACCCGGTAGATTTGCTGCTGCCTGAAGAGGCCTCGGAAGAAGAACGCCAGGCGATGATCGAGACCCTTGGGCTCGACGGTCCGGTGCTTGAACAGTTTGTGGTTTTCATCAAGGGCGCGGTGCAAGGTGACCTCGGCGTCTCAATTCGTTACCGCCAACCGGCGGTCGATGTCTTCTTCTCGCGTCTACCCAACACGCTGCTGCTGATGCCTGCGGCGATGCTGCTGGCAATCTTCATGGCCATACCGCTTGGCATTCTCTCGGCGCTGCGCCGTGGCCGCCTGACCGACAGAGTCTCGGGCACCATCGCGGTGCTGGGTATTGCCACGCCAAATTTCTGGCTGGGCATTTTGCTGATCTATGTTTTCAGCGTTCAGCTGGGCTGGCTGCCGTCGAGCCGAATGGGCGATTGGTCCCATTATGTCCTGCCCACCATCACCCTCGGCACCTTTCTGGTGGCCGGCTTCATGCGGCTCATCCGGTCCAGCATGCTGGATATCCTGGACAGCGAATTTGTCAAATTGGCCCGGATCAAGGGCGTCACCGAGATGAAAGTAGTCTGGAAACACTGTCTCAGAAACGCCTTGATCCCCGTTCTCACCCTTTGGGGCGTCTTCATGGGCGGTCTGGTGACCGGCACCATCGTCACCGAGACGGTATTCGCCTGGCCCGGCGTCGGCCGGCTCACCTACGAGGCCGTGATATTTCGCGACTATCCCCTGTTGCAGGCCGTGGTCATCATGGATGCGGTGCTGATCCTGGCCATTAATTTGGTCGTCGACATTCTTTACGCCTATGTCGATCCCCGGATCCGGTTTACCTAGCGGAAACGTATTATGCGAAAGCTGCCTTGGGTCTCGATGTTCATAATCGGCGGAATGGTCTTCGCCGCCATATTCGCCCCCTATCTCACACCCTATTCCCCGATCGATCAGTCCCTCCCGGATAAGCTGTTGCCGCCGTTCTGGGAAGCGAAGGGGAGCACCAAGTATATTCTGGGCACTGATATCTTTGGCCGCGACGTCCTCACCCGCTTGCTATATGGCGCCCGAGTAAGCTTGATAGTGACCGGACTTTCGCTGCTGTTCGGTGGTGGCGTCGGATTGGCAATCGGCATCGCGTCGGGCTATATCGGCGGCCGTCTGGATAGCCTGTTGATGCGGCTGGTCGACGCCGCCTTTACGTTTCCTGCCATCCTGTTCGCCTTGCTGCTGGCGGTGACCATGGGGCAGGGCCTGGATACCCTGGTCATCGCCATCGGCCTGCTTCTCTGGGCCGGCTTCGCGCGGATTATTCGCGGCGAAGTCCTGGCCCTCAAGCAACGGGATTTTGTCGCCCTCGCCAAGGTCCATGGCTGTTCCGAGCTTCGTATCATGGTCACTCATATTCTGCCCAATGTAATGAATACATTCATGGTACTGATTACCCTGAACGTCGGCGCGGTGATCGTCGCCGAGGCGTCTCTGAGTTTTCTCGGCGCCGGCATTCCCCCACCCACGCCGTCCTGGGGCCTGATGGTGGCTGAGGGGCGCGGCAAGATCAGCTCCGCCTGGTGGCTCTCCCTACTGCCCGGCATCGCCATTACCCTGGTCGTGCTCACCTTCAATTTGTTTGGAGATTGGCTGCGCGACCGGCTGGACCCAAAGCTGCGGCAGTTGTGATGAGAAATGTCATGCCGGGTCGGACCACGGGAAAGATTGGAATATGAACGGCGATATTGTTCTTGAAGTGCAGGATCTTCACACGCATTTCTTCCTACGCCGCGGGGTCGCGAAGGCCGTCGATGGTGTGAGTTTTTCGCTTCACCGCGGCGAGGTGCTGGGTCTGGTCGGCGAGTCCGGCTGCGGCAAGAGCGTGACCGCGTTGTCGCTGCTGCGCCTGCTGCCCAATGAAGCGGCCCGCACTGTGCAGGGTCAGGTGCTGTTGGATGGCGAGGATCTTCTCACCAAGAGCAAAAGGCAGATGCGGAAAATTCGCGGACGCAAGATCTCGATGATCCTGCAGGATCCCCAAACCTCGCTCAATCCGCTCTTCACCATTGGCAACCAATTGTCCGAGGTTATAAAAAAAATTGGTACGGAACGTGGCGGGGGCGTCATTCGGCAAGCCATCGAGGTGCTGCGCAAAGTCAAGCTCTCGGCGCCGGAACAGCGGGTCCGCCAGTACCCGCATGAATTAAGCGGCGGCATGAAGCAAAGGGTGGTTGGCGCCATCGCCATGAACCGCGGGCCGCGTGTGTTGATCGCCGACGAGCCAACGACCGCCCTGGACGTGACTATTCAGCTGCAATATCTGAACCTGCTCAGGCAATTGCAGGAAAACACCGACATGGCCATTTTGTTCATTACCCATGACTTCGGCGTCGTGGCGCGCATGTGCGACCGGGTCGCAGTCATGTACGCGGGCAAAATTGTCGAAACAGGCCCGGTGCGCGAGGTCTTCAACAACCCGTCCCACCCTTATACCCAGGCGCTGATCGCGTCCGTGCCCAAATTGAAACGGCCCGAGGCGCGCCTGCACACGATCGAGGGTCAGCCGCCGGTTTTGACCGACCTGCCGGAGGGCTGCCGTTTTGAGGCCCGATGCCCCCACGCCGAGGCGCGCTGCCGGGCGGCCTATCCGGACTCGTTCCCGGTCGGAACGGAGCATGCCGCCAGCTGCTGGAGGCTCGAACCCGCATGACCGAACCCCAGAGCGAACCACAAATTAGGCCACTACTGCGCGTCGAGAATCTGCGCAAATACTACCCCTTCACCGAAGGCATTGTTTTCACCAGGAAGATAGGCGATGTGAAGGCAGTTGACGATATTTCGTTCTCAATCGCGGCGGGCGAGACCCTGGGCCTGGTAGGGGAATCCGGTTGCGGCAAGACCACGGCCTCCAAATTGGTGCTGAACCTGGAACGGCCGACCGGCGGCAGGGTATTGTTGCAAGGAGATCCCATTCATGATTTGAAGGGTGAAGCAAAGCGTGCATACCGCGCCAAGGTTCAAGCGGTCTTTCAAGACCCTTGGGCCTCGCTGAACCCCCGCATGACGGTACGAAAGATCATTGCCGAAGCGCTGATCATCAACAAATGGGGCAGCCGCGGTGAAATCGAGCAACGGGTCTTAAAGCTATTGGTCCAGGTCGGCCTGCGCCCGGAGCACGCCCAGCAATATCCGCATGAATTCAGCGGTGGGCAGCGCCAGCGCGTGGCCCTCGCCTCCGCGCTCGCCTCGAACCCCAAGCTCATCGTGCTTGACGAACCGGTTTCCGCCCTCGATGTCTCTATTCGGGCGCAGATGATGAACCTCCTTAAGGACATCCAGGAAAGCGAGGACGTTGCCTATTTGCTGGTCGCGCACGACCTGGCGACGGTGCGGCATATGGCCCATCACGTCGCTGTGATGTATATGGGGCAAATCGTTGAATCCGCGCCGACCGAGAAATTGTTCGAAGAGGTCCGGCATCCCTATACCAAGGCTCTGCTTTCGGCCGTGCTGCCGGACCATCCGCCGGATCCCGGGGACCAGAGCGAAGAGATCGTGCTGAGCGGCGAGGTGCCGTCGCCGTTGGATATGCCGGCCGGCTGTCGGTTCCACACCCGTTGCCCGTTCGCGAAGCCCGAGTGCGTCGCCGAAGAGCCGGTGCTACGTGAAATAACTCCGGCCCACCACGTCGCCTGCCACCTTTATTAGGAGGCCTGAAAAGATCAGGCGTTATTTTCTAGCAATTCGACCCAATTCCCGTCGGGGTCTTCGATCATGGAAATGCGGACGCCCGGGCGCACATCTTTCGCTTCGACGGCCACGGCATAGCCGGCGGTTCGGCATTTTTCCGTCATTGCATCCAAATTTTTTACGGTGATAGTCCAATAGCGAATGCCGCTCGCCCCGCGCGGGCCGCCGCCGTTATCGTATTTGTCCGGCACATCGTCGTGTTTGACAATTTTTACCAGGGTTGTACCGCACATCAGACGATGCATGGTGCCGCCGCCCGTGGCCGGTGTATCGGCGACATGTTCCAGGCCCAACGTATCGCGATAAAATTTCAACGCCGCTTCGCCATCTCGGACGACGATGCCTATATCAATGGAATCCTTGCCTAGTTCGATGCTCATTTGTTCCCTACCATATTTGTCTGATTTTACGGATCGACCCGGACAATAACGCACCCGCCGCCCTTAACCACGTGAGAAAATTAGCCTGCCAGGCCGAGACGGTGGCTCGGCGCCCCTGCACCGCCCCGATGGAGCTGTGCGCCAAAGGCGCACTGGCGTGAACGGTACAAGCTAATGCCGTGGCGGCCGCACGGCCAGGATCAAGGGCATCGCCACCAGCGCGGTCAGGCCAAAGAACAAGAAGGCATTGAGATAGCCGATCATCTGCGCCTGGCGCCCGATTTCGTGCAACAGGGGCAGGGCCTGCTGCACGCTGGGCGTCGCCCCTTCCAGATTCCATAGCGCGGGACGGCCCGGTTGCAGACGCTCGGCGATCTCGGCGAATGAAATCTTCGTGGTGCGGAGCGCCAGGGCCACGGACAGGGAAATATGCACCGAACTGCCAAACAGGCGCAACAGATGGAAAAGCGAGGAGGCCAGCGGCAATTGGGCCGGCGAGACCGCGCCCATGGTGATCACGGTCAGCGGCACCCACACGAAACCTATCCCCAGACCCGAAATAAAACCGGTCCAAGCGAGCTGGAAGTAGGTCACATTGATATCGAACGAGGCCATCTGCCAACCGGCGTAAACCTGGCCGACAAAACCAAGGGCGAGCCAGATACGCGGGTCGAAGCGTGAACCCCACAGCAGGATAACAAAACCCAACGTCATGCCTAAACCCCGGATCGCCAACAGAACGCCAATCATATCCTCCGGGTATCCACGCAGGTTCTGCAACATGTTGGGTAATAGCACCAGCGGCGAATAGCTCAACATGCCGAACGCCAGGACCAAGGTCAGACCTATGGCGAGATCACGGTTGGCCAAAATGCGCAGGTCGATATAGGGCTGACGCCAAGTCAGGCTATGGACCACGAAGAGATAAAGGCAGGCGAGTGCAGCTAGGCATTCCAGGGTAATTTCTGCCGAGTCAAACCAGTCGTTACGTTCCCCACGGTCCACCATCAGTTGAAAACAGGCAATGGCGATGGAGAAAAAGATAAAGCCGCGCAGATCTAGGCGGTGTTGTTTTTGTGGCTGGTCGTGCGGGATCACCACCAGCACGGCCATGCAGGCCAGGGTCGCAAACGGCAGGGCAAAATAAAACACCGACCGCCAGCCGTAGTCTTCGGCCAGGATGCCGCCCAGCCAAGGCGCTATAATAGGCCCCATGGTCACGCCGATGCCGAAGACCGAGGTTACCACGCCATGCTGGCGGCGCGGATAGGACGCCAGCACCAGCGCCATAGTCAAGGGCGTCAGCGGCGCGCCGAACAGGCCCTGGGCGGCGCGCAGCAGCACCAGAATTTCCAGGTTGGGCGCCAAGGCACAACCCAGGGTGGCCAGGGAAAAGCCAATCGTTCCGCAGACGATCAAACGGCGGGAGCCGAAACGGTTTGTCAGCCAGCCAGTCGCCGGCAGACCGACCGCGTTGGCAACTAGATACGAGGTCACCACCCAGGCTACCTGGTCCCGGGTAGCCGATAACGAGCCCTGGATCTGCGGCAACGAGACATTGGCGATGGTAATCGTCATGGCCAGCAGGAAGACCACAAGCACGCTGGTCGCCAACAGCGCCGCCCGGCCACTGGTCTCGAACTCTATCTGTTCCGCCACCACCATAGTTTACTCTCGGCCCCGCCAGCAAGGCCGGGGTGTTGGGAATACCGCCTAGTAATAGACAGCGTTATGGGCGCCGCCATGGGAGTTTAATCTGCAAACCAAAGGCCCATTATCAGTCCTTCCCTTATTCAATAGGGCAGCATAACTGTCAGATCCAGTTTCAGCCAGTTTTTGCCGCGCGCAGTTCAATATTGTGAATTTGGCCATAGCGAGTAATCTAGGCGCCTTAGCTATTCAGGCCGTACCCAGCATGCGGCGGCGGCAATTGGATATTTGACCTGGGGAGACGAACGAATGAGTTACGATCTGGTCGTTAAGAACGGCATGGTAATCGATGGTTCCGGCGGCCCGCGTTACCGCGCCGATATTGGCGTGAAGGACGGCAAGATTGCCGGGATCGGCCGCATCAACGCGCCGGCGGATGAAATCGTGGATGCCGAGGGCCACGTGGTCACACCGGGCTTCGTCGACGGACACACCCACATGGACGCGCAGATTTTTTGGGATTCGCTGGGATCCTGCTCCTGCTATCACGGCGTTACCTCTGTCGTCATGGGTAATTGCGGCTTTACCCTGGCGCCCTGCCGCGAGGAAGAGGTCGACTATGTTTTCCGCAACCTGGAACGGGCCGAAGACATCAGCCGCGATGCCATGCTGGCGGGTATTAAGTGGAGTTGGGAGACCTATCCCCAATATCTCGACACCATCGACAAACTGCCGAAGGGGATGAATTACGCCGGTTATGTAGGGCATTCCGCATTGCGCACCTACATCATGGGCGAACGCGCTTTCGATGAACAGGCATCCGAGGATGACTTGAAAGCCATGATCGCTAATGTGCAGGAGGCCGTCCAGGCCGGCGCCATTGGCTTTTCAACTTCACGCAGCCCCGCACATTTAACACCCGACGACCGACCCGTCGCCTCCCGCACGGCAGATTTTTCCGAAGTCCGCGCCATCGTCAACGGTATGGGTGATGTTGGCGCCGGCATCTTCCAACTGGCCATGGAACGGGGCACCAATGAAGAATTGCATGCCTTCTACCGCAAGCTCATGGCGCTATCCAAGGAAAGCGGGCGGCCTATCACCTTCGGCAGCCTGAACCGGCGGACCAATCCCGGCGCCTGGAAGGAACTATACGCGATTATCGAGGACGGTAATCTTGATGGCGCACGAGTTTTTACGCAGGTTCATTCCCGGGAAATCAATGTTATCCTGTCATTCGAAACTCAGTTGCCATTTGATGATTGGCCGGTTTGGCGAGATATCCGCAAGCTGCCGCTGGAAGGCCAGAAGGCAGCGTTGCGCGACCCTGAAACCAAACGCAATTTGATCAACGCCGCCAACAATCAAAAAACCAACAAAAAGGTTACTGGCGGCGAGGCCCGTCCGCCGGAGTGGGACTATTTCTATCACATGGACAAGGCCAGCTGGCCGCACCGCAGCCTAGCCGATATCGCGGCCGAACGCGGCGTTGACCCGGTTGAAGCCATGATCGACATTGCCTTGGAACACGACCTCAACGTGTTCTTCCGGCAACCGATTTCCAATGAAGACGAAGATGCCGCGTTGGCGGTTATGAAGCACCCGCGTTCCTGCGTCACATTCTCGGACTCCGGTGCCCATGTCAGCCAAATCATGGATAGCTCATTGCAGACCCATTTGTTGAGCCATTGGGTGCGTGAGCGGCAGGAATTCACCCTGGAACAGGCAGTCCGCATGATCACCTACGATACGGCGACCAATTGGGGTTTCCACGACCGCGGCCTGCTGCGCGAAGGCATGGCAGCCGATATCGTGGTCTTCAATCCCGAGAAAATCTCCCCGCAAATGCCGACGGTGGAATACGATCTGCCCTCGGGCGCGCAACGCCTGAAGCAAATGGCCGATGGCATCGCCGCGACCATCATCAATGGCCAGGTGGTATTGAGAAACAATCAGCACACGGGCGCACTGCCGGGACAACTGCTGCGGGGACCGCTCGCCAGGGTGTAAGCGCGCGCCAGTTATTTCCGGGCCAGTTGATGACCATGGGTATGGCCCTAATCGCCGTTTAGAGCGTTCCGTAGATCCAGAGTAGCCTCTTCGACGCGCTTGGCTTCACCGACGCCGTAAAAGCCACGCGGTACGGTGTAGCTACCCTGTTGGCCCCGTCGGGTGTCTTCAGCGAAAATGGTGTGCCAGAGCCGTCCGCCTTGGTCGTGCGCTCAACCCGGGTAATGTCCGCAGGTTTGAACGATACAACCCTGCGTCGGGGAAAGGTGCGGATGATGAACAGGCGTTG
>CAUZBE010000049.1:0-12277 GCA_963577885.1 Alphaproteobacteria bacterium | reverse complement strand
CACAGGCTGTTTTTTACCTGCGCCTCGCTCAACATGCCGCCGGCGTTCATTTCCGCGTTGATCCCATCGATGCCCAACACCTCGCGCCATTGGTTTATCCGCTCGATGAGCCGCGCCGCGGTGCCAAAGGCCACCCGGTCTTGCAAAATATCCGCATAGGATAAGGCGGATAATTTTGCCGCCGTGTTGCTGCGCGCCGCGTTGCCGCCCATGGGACTGCTCGCCGCCACCAAACGCGCCTGACGTTCGAAGTAATAGGTAATATTGGCGCGCGGCTCATCGAACGCGGCGCTTTCCGTGGCGGCGGCATAGACCGGTACGCGCAGATGGACGCTGCCCTCGCCCGCATGTCCGGCGCCGCGCCAGGTCTCCCGATAAACTTTTATATTCTCCACCAGGGCACCTAAGCCATCGCCACGCAGGCCGACGAAGAGGGGCAAGCCCTGCTCTGCGACGGTTTTGAATGTACCCGGCGACGAGGCCGCCATGCGCATGGGCGGATGGGGTTTTTGCACGGGCTGTGGCACCACCAGCGCCTCGGTCACTTGGTAATACTTGCCGTGATAGGAAAATTGTTTACCCGACCAGGCTTGGCGCAAAATCTGCAACGCTTCCTCGAAGCGCGCCTGGCTTTCACCATAATCGATATTATAGCTGTTATAGGCACGGACAAAGCCGCTTCGCCCGATGCCTAATTCGAGGCGCCCGCCGCTGATCTGATCCACAGTTGCGGCCTCTTCCGCGATCCGCAGGGGATTGTTCAATGGCAACACGTAAACCGCCAAGCCAATGCGCAGGCGCTTGGTCCGCGCCGCCAGGGCGCCCGCAACCACGATGGGCGAGGACAATACCGAGCGGTCCGGCGAAAAATGAAACTCGGACAGCCAGGCGCTGTCCAGCCCCCAGGCCTCGGCCGCGTCCACCAGGTCCAGGCCTTCGCTAAACGCCGCCGCATCGGAGCCGCTATCGCGGAAGCCGAACTCCATGAATATCCCAAAATGCATCTGAGAAGCCTAGCACCGAAAAATTGCGCCCACAAATATCCAGGTTTCAGTGCGTGGGAACGATAAGTAGATATATAGGCACCCAAGGCAGCTTTGAGCCATCTCGGTTTTGTCCCCGACGCCGGGCGTAATATCAGGCCATTCTCTTAGTCTTGTCGTGTCAAAATTTGCCGGGTACCCGCCGACCAACAAGAAGTGGGCCCGCGGCTAGGCCACGGGAGAAGTCGATTTCAACGGCGGGACAAATTGGCTACCATCATCTTGGATACGAAGGTTGTCTGGGTCCTATCGGCTCAGTCCCTATCGAATACTATAAGCTCATAAAGGGAGATGCCGCCATGCTGTTTGGTGTGATGATGTTCACCACTGATTATTCCATATCGCCTGTGGATCTGGCCCTGGCGGCGGAGGAACGCGGCTTTGAGTCCCTGTGGTTCCCCGAGCATTCGCATATTCCGCTCTCGCGCCTCTCGCGCTGGGCGGGCAAGGGTGATCTGCCGCGAATGTATTACGATGTGCTCGATCCATTTGTGGGCCTGGCCGCCGCCGCGGCGGTGACACAGACCATCAAAATTGGCACAGGGATCTGCCTGGTTATTCAACGTGACCCGATCCAAACGGCAAAAGAAGTTGCAACCCTCGACTATATTTCCAACGGCCGGGTCCTATTCGGGGTCGGCGCTGGTTGGAACGCAGAGGAGATGGCCGACCACGGTACGGCCTTTAAATCCCGGTTCAGGCTTATGGAGGAACGGGTCGAGGCCATGAAGACGATTTGGACCCAGGACACACCAGAATATCACGGTGAATTCGTTAATTTTGATGCCATGGAGACAGGCCCGAGGCCTGTTCAGAATCCTTATCCGCCCATTATCATTGGTGGTGGTTTCCCCCATGGCGCCCGCCGTGCCATCGCATACGGAGATGGCTGGATGCCAGGACTGTCAGCTGGTGTCGATGTGGTAAGTATTCTGCCGCAATTCCGCCAGATGGTGTCGGAGGCAGGGAAAAACCCCGACACCATGCCGGTGACTAATTTTGGCTTTTATGAAGATCTGGATTACGCCGCGCCCATGGCCGATGCCGGCGTCGCGCGGGCGGTCTTTGCGTTGCCGGCGGAAAAGGCTGATACGGTCCTGCCACTGATGGATAAGTACGCCGCCGTGGCGCGGCGCCATGCCTGATTTACCGGCCGAATTACGGCAACATCTGTACGCCAGAACGGATATCGACGACAATTTTGCAGGCCCTGATCACATAGCTGGTATGTATCTGCACCTCCACAGACAGTGCCGGTCGACCTGGGCTTTTTATAAAGTGGTGCTCCGGCCCTGGACGGAAAACTGGCAGGGCCAGAATATCTAGGCTGGGCGCTACCCGTCATCTTAGCTGTCCTCACCAAGCTCCGCACACAGCTCGTTCAGGCGCAACTCGCCATCACAGGTCTAACCGCCGATTTCCAGGACGCGTTGCATGTTCGTGCGGGCAGGATGCCGAGCGGTGCCTCCATTTGATTGATACGTATCTTGCCCCGCACGCCGAACCGTATGTCAAAGGCGGCCGACAGTTCGCTACCGCCGCCGCCAACGCGTCCCTCGATCTGGGCGATAATCACCTTGTCTATGGTGCTAAACCGCTCGCACATAGCATGGAAAGGTTTCAGTTGTACTTGGCGTTGCGTCTCGGAATCGATGGGGCGGTCCAGGATTGCGGCCACATCGAAATGCGCCAGAAAGAAATCCGGATCGGCGCTTCACATCACGACGACGGTAAGATCCGGATCAGCCTTTAGCGTGACGGAAAGCGCATCGAGTTCCGCAAGCAGCGCCAGGGTGATCACATTCACTGGCGGGTTATCGATGGTAACTGTGGCCACGCGCCCACGCTGATCGACTTTGAGAAGATCAAATTCATAGGGCATACAGGTATGTCTCCTGCACCGTTTCCCAGGGACCCTAGTCGGGAAGGATGGCGGCGTCGAGCGCGCCGTCAACTAATATAACCTTGCGCTGATAGGAACCCATAGAGTTCGTCTCCGCGCAAGGTGATATGAGCCAGACCTGCCCGGCCGCCCGCGCCACTTCGTCCACGGCTTCGGGATTGACCAGGGCGGTCAGGTCGCCGGAGCTCTGGCCCTGGGCCGCCGCCTTGACCACCCGGCGCATGATTTTCATGTTGCGGGTTTTCGGCAGGTCGGAGACAAACAGCACGTCCTTGGGGCGGAAGGCGTGCCCCAGGCCAGCGGCAACGGCGTCGCGCACTTGATTGGCGGTATTTTCGTCCGCCGCCACGCCAGGGCTGGGAATACAGACGCACATCACCGACTGGCCAGCCCTGGGGTCTGGCAGGCCGATGGCGGCCGCTTCGGTGATCAAGCCGGTGGCCATGACCAGGCCCTCGATCTCCGCCGGGCCGGTGCGTTTGCCACCGATCTTCAAGGTATCGTCGGAGCGGCCATGCACATACCATAGTCCGTCCGCATCCCGGCTAGCCCAATCGCCGTGGCGCCAGATATCGGGATACTGGCTCCAATAAGTCTCCATATAACGTTCCGGGTCCCGCCACAGGCCCCGGGTCAGGCCGATGGAGGGCGCCCGCAGGACCAACTCGCCAACCTCGCCCGTTGCCACCGGCTGGCCGGCATCGTCCAGGATATCAGCCTCCATGCCCGGCACTGCGCCGCCGAAGCAACATGGCTTTAGCGGATGCATGAAGGTGCTGACCAGAATGCCGCCGCCGATTTCCGTGCCACCGGTCCAATTAAACAACGGCGCGCGGCGCCGGCAAACATGTTCGAAACACCATTTCCAGGCTTCATCGGTCCAGGGTTCACCGGTCGAGGCGACCACGTGCAGGCCGCCTAAATCCCATTTCTCCACATCGTCCGTGCCGGCCTGCATCAGGCCGCGGATGGTGGTGGGGGCGACGCCCAGGAAACTCACCTTGTGCTCCTCACACAGGCGCCACATGCGGTCTGGCTCAGGATAGTCCGGGGTGCCTTCGACCAAAACCATGGTGGCGCCCGCCAGGCAGCAGACCGTGGTGATCATGGGCCCCACGACCCAGCCGAAATCGCTGATCCACATCATCCTGTCGTCGGGTTTCAGGTCCATACAGACCAATAGATCAAAGCCGATCTTCACAGTGAAGCCCACGTGGGTTAGGATGGTGCCCTTGGGTTTTCCCGTGGTGCCGGAGGTATAAACCAGCAGCAGGGGATGCTCCGCATCAACGATCACGGCAGGCACAAAATTAGGCTTGCCCGCGACGATGCCGGCCCAATCGTGATCCCGGTTATCGTCCCAGGCCAGGGCGACATCATGGCTGCGTAGGACAATTTGGTGGCGGACCGATGGCACGTTGGTCAGAGCCTGATCCATAACCGGCTTCATGGGGATGAGCCGGCCCCGGCGCTGGGTACCATCAATGGTGATTACGGCGGTGGCGCCGGCATCGTTCAGGCGGGTGGCGATGGCCTCATGACCAAAGCCGGAAAACAGCGGCACCGCCACGGCCCCAATCCGGGCGGTGGCGAAAAATGCGGCGACGACTTCGGGCACCATGGGCATATAGATGCCAACCTTGTCGTCCGGCCCCAACCCTAGTTCCGTCAAGGCGGCGGCCAGGCGGCAGGTCTGGTGGTCCAGTTCCTCGTAGGTCCAGACGCGCACCGTGCCGTCCTCCGCCTCGAACCGGACCGCGTCCTTATCATAGGTTGGTGTGTCGCGGTGCTTGTCGAGGAGGCTAAGGGTGGCGTTGGTGGTGCCGCCTAGGCACCATGTCGCCCAGGCCGCGCCTTTGGAGAGGTCGCGGACCCGGTCATAGGGTTTTTCGAAGACGAAGCCCATATAGCGGATAGTCTGGTCCCAGAACCAATCGGGATCGGCCGCCGCCTTGGCCAGCAGATCGTCATAGTCCTTGGCGCCCAGGGTATTAGTGAAGTCCTGGATATTGCTCGCCGCAATAGCCAATGGTTCCGCCCGCCAGACAATCTCGCTCATTCTGCCGCCTTTCCTATGCCCCGTGGGCTCAAAATAGCGCGCCTTGTTCATTTCTGAACGTTTCAGATGAGCAGAATATTTGCCGCTCGATTGCGCTTGGAATTGCGTATTATACAGTTAAAGACGTCGTGGGCAGTCTTTGGCCGCTTGAATTACGAGGAGTATCCATCATGAAAAAACTAGGCTTCGGCATTTTTCTGGCTCCATTTCACACCGTGGACGAAGACCCAACAGCGGCGTTGGACCGGGACTTGGCGCTAGTCGAGCACTTGGACCGCCTGGGCTATAACGAAGCCTGGATCGGCGAGCATCATTCGGGCGGTTACGAAATTATTGCCGCACCGGATATATTCATCGCCGCCGCCGCCGAGCGGACCAAGCATATCCGCCTGGGCACCGGCGTCACCTCATTGCCCTACCACCACCCCTTTACCTCCGCAGGGCGCATGGTGCAGCTTGACCATATGACCAAGGGGCGGGCCATGTTCGGCGTCGGACCCGGCGCGCTGGTGGGCGATGCCTTCCGCATGGGCATCGACCCGGCCGAGCAGCGGCGCATGATGAACGAGGCCCTGGACGCCATCGTGCCATTGCTGGATGGCGAACAGGTCAGCATGAAGACCGATTGGTTCGAACTGCGCGAGGCGCAGATGCAATTGCCCTGCTATAGCGACCCGCGCATGGAAATGGCCGTGGCTTGCGCCCGCTCTCCCGCCGGCGCCCTGGCCGCGGGCAAGCATGGCCTGGGCATGCTGTCCATTGGCGGCACCTCGGACGAGGCTCTGGTGGCGCATACCAATAACTGGCGCCTGTGCGAAGAGACGGCGAAGGCGGCGGGCCATTCAGTCAGCCGCGAGAAATGGCGTGTTGTCACTCTGGCCCATGTGGCCCGCAGCCGGGCGCAAGCAAAAAAGAACGTTGAACATGGCCTCGACAAATGGGCGCAGTATTTCCGTGAAATCGCCACCTTCCCCATTGTCCCGCCGGAGATCGATGATGCCTACGGATTTTTGACGGATAACGGCATGGCAGTTATCGGCGATCCCGACGATGCCATCCGCCATATTGAAAAGTTGCTCAAAGGATCTGGCGGCTTTGGCGTCTTTCTGGAATTAGCCCATAACTGGGCCGATTTCGACGCCACGTTGGAGCATTTCGAGTTGATGGCCCGTTATGTGGTGCCCCATTTCCAGAAAAAGAACGACCTGCGCCGAACCTCCTACGATTACAGCCACCGCAACCGGGAGGTCTTCGTGGGGGCGGCGGCGGCGGCGGTACAAAGCGAAATTGAACGCCAGGCGCAAAAAGAGGCCAAGGCGCAGGCTGGTGATGACTGACGTCCAGGGCGGCTGCGCCTGTGGCGCGGTCCGCTTTGCCTTGAAGGCTAAACCGACGGTTATGCCTACCTGTCATTGCACCAATTGCCAACGCCTGACGGGCAGTACCTTCGCACTCAATGCCTGGGTAGAAAAGACCGAGGTAGCGCTTCTTCCGGGCGAGCTTGCCTCATTCGCGTTCACGGATGCAGGCCGGGCTTTTGGTTCGTTCGGGTCAGCGCCCCTGATGATGCAGAGGCGTCCGCACCGGACATGCACATCTTGACCCGCTCGCAACAGCCTTGGCTGGAATTGTCCGGGGACGCACCGGTGTTCGCGGATTATTATGACCGGAACCTAATATGGCTGCCCGAAAGCCTGGCGCGTTTCGCCGTGGTTACCCACGAGATGGGGAGCATGGCACCATGAGCGAGGCATCGAGCCATCCGGCAACCGCGTCTTGGCCGAACGACGGCCTGACACGGGTGCCCTATGCCCTCTACGACGACGAGGCGGTCTACCTGCGGGAGCGAGAGCGGCTATTCATGGGCCCGACCTGGAATATTCTGGGCCTGGAATGCGAAGTCCCTAATCCCGGCGACTACAAGACCACTTTCCTGGGCGATGTGCCGGTGGTTCTGGTGCGCGACCGTGCCGGGGAGCTGAAGGGCTTCGAGAACCGCTGCGCCCATCGCGGCGCGCTGTTATGCCTGGAACGTTTCGGCAATGCCAAGGCCTTCACCTGCGTCTATCACGCCTGGTCCTATGATCATGACGGCAACCTGGTCGGCGTCGCCTTTCAAAACGGCGTCAAGGGCGAGGGCGGCATGCCGGAGGGCTTCCGGCGCGAGGAACATGGCCTGCGCCGGCTGCAAATCGCTATGCTGTCCGGCCTGGTGTTTGGCAGTTTCGACCCGGGCGTGGCGCCCCTGGAAGATTACCTTGGGGCGGAGATCGTGATGCGCATACGGCGGGTGCTGCCGCGTCCCGTCAAGGTTCTAGGCTATTACACCCAAACCCTGCGCAATAACTGGAAGCTTTACGCCGAAAACGTCAGGGATCCCTATCACGCCAGCATCCTGCATCTATTTTTTACGACCTTCCGGCTGAACCGGCTGTCCCAAAAGGGGGGCATTATCGTCGATGACAGTGGCGGCCATCACGTCAGCTATTCCATGCTCAACAACAAGCTGGATAACAAGTCCGCTCGGAATGACGGTGATAAGGACTATGAAACCGCCAAGCTGCGCGCCGACGATGACAGCATTGGGTTGAAAGAACCAGCGCTGTTGGGCGGGCGGGATGAATTCGGCGACGGCATTACGCTGCAGATCCTCTCTGTGTTCCCCAATCTGGTGATCCAGCAAGTCCGCAACTCTCTGGTGGTGCGCCAGATCGTGCCCAAGGGGGTGGACCGAACGGATGTGGTCTGGACCAATTATGGCTTTACCGACGACGACGACGAATTGGCAGAGTTGCGTTTGATGCAATCCAACTTCATCGGGCCCGCAGGTTATATCTCCATGGAGGACGGCGCGGTCGGCGCCTTTATCCAGCGCGCGCTGCCCGGCGCGGGCGATGATACATCGGTGGTCATGATGGGCGGCGATGGGGCGGTCTCCCAGGAAAGCCGTGCCACGGAAACCTCGGTCCGGGGCTTTTGGAAAGCCTACCGCAAGGTGATGGCTATCTGATGCCGCCGGAAGCGCCCGATGGAGTACTAATTAGCGCCCAAATCGGCGTGGTGACGGGCCTGTTGGCGGATTATGCCGCCTGCGTCGATGGCGATGAACTGGAACGCTGGCCGGACTTTTTTACCGAACAGGCGCATTACCGCATCACCACCGAATTTAACCATGCCCGGGGCCTGCCCATCGGTATCATCGATGCCCGGAACCGCAATATGCTGAAGGATCGGATTACCGCCCTTCGCAAGGCCAATATCTACGAGCCCCAGCGCTATCGCCACATAATCTCGGTGGTCCGGGTCACCGGCGCCGAGGGCAGCCTGATCATGGCCGAGGCCGGCTTCATGGTGGTCCGCACCATGATCGACGGCAGCCAGGACCTGTTCGTCAGCGGTCGTTATCTGGACAGCATCGATACCTCAGGCGCCCGCCCGCGATTCGCCAAAAAACTCGTTGTCCTGGACAGCGACAAGATCGATACCTTGTTGGCAATTCCGCTGTAGACCCACTGTCATTGACCCGCTGGCGGCTTGGCGGCCGTCCCATATGGAAGTGAACTTCGCCAAGAATCACCACATACCTAAATCCAGATGACGGTTGGCTAGGGATTTTCGGCGGAGTATGTCATCTTCCGCACGGTGCCTTCGCGGTATTTAGGGAATGACTGTCGTGCGCAACAATATTGGCCTTTACCTAGGCAAGCGGGCCCATCTGAACCCGAACTTGGAAGCGGTCGTCGACCCGGCCACGTCACGGCGTTTTACCTACCGCGAGATTGACCAGCGCGCCAACAGGGTGGCCAATGCCATGCGCAGTCTGGGCATCAAGAAAGGTGACCGGGTCGCCCTGTTGCTGCTGAACGGCGTTGAATATTACGAAAGCTTCTTGGGTCTTGCCAAGATTGGCGCGGTCAGCGTTCCCCTCAACTGGCGCCTGGTCGCGGACGAGTTGGCTTATATCCTGAAGGATTCCGGTGCCATCGCACTGATCTATGGCGGCGATTTCGCCGAGGTCGTGGGCGAAATCACCAGCCGGAGTGCCGCCGCCACGGATATTGCCCATTGGATCGAGTTGAGCGAGGGCAAGGACCGGGATCTGTTCGCAACGGAATACGAAGATTTCATGGCGGCCGGATCGCCTGACGAGCCGGAAAATGACGCGGGCGACGATGACGACCTTTTCATCATGTACACTTCGGGCACTACCGGTCTACCCAAGGGCGCTCTACACACCCACAACACCATGACCTGGGCCGTGATCACGGCCTCCAACACCGCCGATATCAGGTTCCGCGACCGCTATTCCATTGCCCTGCCCATGTACCATGTTGGCGCGCTGGAACCGGTCTTGAACTGCATTTATTTGGGTTGCACGGTGGTATTCCTGCGTCAGTTCGATCCCAAGGTGATGTGGGAAATCACTGAAACCGAGAAGATTACCATCAGCCTGGCGGTGCCGGCCATGCTGAACTTCATGCTGATGGTGCCGGATTTCCAGAACTATAATATCTCGAACTTGCGCTGGATTTTATCCGGCGCCTCGCCGGTACCGGCCAACCTGATCGAGACCTACAAGGATATCGGCATCGAAATTCACCAGGTCTATGGTTTGACCGAAGCCGGCGGCCCGGCCAGCCTGATCGGCCCCGACGATGCCATGACTAAGATCGGTTCGGCCGGCAAAGCGTTTTTCCACACTTCCATTCGCGTGGTCGATGAGAATGGTGACGACGTGGCCCCCGGCGTTCCCGGCGAAGTCCTGGTCAGCGGGGCCCACATCATGAAGGGCTATTGGAACAATCCGGAAGCCACGGCCGAGGCCATCCGCGACGGTTGGCTTTATACCGGCGACATCGCCTTGCAGGACAAAGACGGCTTCATCACCATCCATGACCGGGTCAAGGATATGATCATCTCGGGCGGCGAGAACGTCTATCCGGCGGAACTGGAAAATGTCATCATGGCCCATCCGGGCGTGGCCGATGTCGCCGTGATCGGTCAACCCAGCGAACGCTGGGGGGAAAGCCCCATAGCCGTGGTCGTACGCAAGGACTATAATATCAGCGAGGACAACATTCTGCGCTATTGCGACGGCAAACTGGCCCGCTTTAAACAGCCTAAGGGCGCGGTATTTGTGGATGAAATTCCCCGCAACCCGACCGGCAAACCGCTAAAACGAATTCTGCGTGAACAGTTTCCAGGCCCGACGCGGGAGTAGCCTGACGGCGTAAATGTGGAAAACTTGGTAGGAGATAGCAGCAATGAATATTGTTCGCATGCAACAGAAAGTCAGCAAAGCCGAATGGCAGACCCGGGTAGATCTTGCCGCTTGTTACCGTCTGGTCGCCCATTACGGCTGGACTGACATGATTTTGACACATCTTTCCGCCCGTGTGCCCGATACGGTGGTCGCGCCGGGGGGAGAGTGTTTTTTGATCAATCCCATGGGCTATCTGTTCGACGAGATCACGGCTTCATCCCTGGTCAAGGTCGACCTCGAGGGCAATATTCAGTCCGAGACCGATGACGAGATCAATCCCGCCGGTTTCACGATCCATAGCGCCGTGCATGGGGCGCGGCCGGACGCCGCTTGTGTCATGCATTTGCACACCGACGACGGGGTGGCGGTATCGTCCCAGGCCCACGGCCTGTTGCCCCTGACGCAGACGGCCATGATAATCAGCCCCGGTGTTGCCTATCATGACTATGAAGGCATCGCCCTCGACCATGACGAGCGGGAACGTCTGGTTGCCAATCTGGGTGATAGCAACGTCATGATCCTGCGCAATCATGGCACCCTGACCTGCGGTCCCACCATCGCCTCGGCTTTCTATGGTATGTATACCCTGGAACGGGCCTGCACCATGCAGCTGCGCGCCCTGGCCGGCGGCACGAAGTTGAACATGCCTTCGGACAAATCCATCGAGACAGTGAAAATTCAGGTATCGGGGGGCAATCTATCATTGTCCAGCAAGGCTTGGCCGGCCCTGTTGCGCATGTTGGATCGGCAGGACCCGTCCTATCGCAATTAGGGCTATTTTTGTTGCAAGTACACCAGTCCACGCCCATTGACGCGGTCCGCTTCCGACCCTTGTGTTGCCAAAAGTTTCGCTGATATCATTGAATTGGTCTTGTATCATAAGCATTGGCTTGAGCAATTCCGAGAGTAACCAGATGACCGACGCCGACCACGTGCTTACTGGTTTCTGCTCCGTAGAGCGCGCCTTCACCATCATCGGTGGCGCCGCGACCTTTATGGTGTTGCGCAAAATATTGCTGTTCAAGGTGCGGCGGTTTGACGAATTCTGTTCCAATCTGGGTATCGCCCGCGCCTCGCTCGACAGGACCTTGTCCCGGCTGTGTCCGCCATGGCGTTTAGGAGCGGCGTCCAATCAACGCGGACCGCCTCCTCATGCGTTATTTACCCACCGCCATGGGTGAAGATCTGCTGGCGCCGCTGATCGCGGCCCGGAACTGGGGCGCTGCCTGGTGCGCCGACAATAGGGAAGTGCGGCAGGGCCTGGAGCACGGGATTTGCGGACAACCCTTGCAAGACGCCATCAGCCTGTTCCGCCTGCCACAAACCGATCAAAGCGCGGGAGGTTAGCTTCGCCCCTGCGCCTAGCCGGCATCCCGGTCCGGCGCCGGCGCGGCCTCAGGAATACGGCAAGAACCGTCACGTGCCGCTTGCCCTGTTGGAACGCATGGGCCCCTGCCCCATCGCCCGCACCATGGCGGCGATCGGCGATCCGTGGAGCTTTCTGATCCTGCAGGAATACGTTTACGGCGTACGCCGGTTCAACAATTTTGCCGCCATCTCGCCATCGCGCCGAATATCTTGAACGTACGCCTGAAACGGCTGCTGGCCGGGGACATTCTGGTGACTCGGCCGATTCCCGAACGCCCCCATCAGGTGTAGTACCGGCTCGGCGAGAAAGGCATGCGATTGTATGCCATGCTGGTCAGTGTGATCGCCTGGGGCGACCGCTGGCTGGCCGGCCCCAACGGGCCGCCCTTGATCCTGACCCATAAATATTGCGGCCAGATCTTCACAGCGGAACTGCGTTGCGGCCATTGCGCCGGCGCCGTTGGAGGCGGCGAGGTCAGAGTATCCGACGCGAACGGGTAACCTGGGCTATATCATAATGTAGTCATGGCAGATGAACTTTCTCCAGATGCGCCGCCAGGTTTTGTTCAATCACACACCCGAGGGCCTTATGCGACCCGCAATGGCCCCTATTTTCATAAAGTTGAAGGCAGGCGGTTTTG
>CAUZBE010000048.1:0-12293 GCA_963577885.1 Alphaproteobacteria bacterium | reverse complement strand
TCAATCCGGCCAATCGGTAAACCGTTTGCATTGGCTTGAAGCATATAGGGCACGGGTTATGATACTTAGCCCATCCAAAAGAAAGGACGCGGCATGACCGCAAAAGCGGCTGTACAAAAACTGGTTCTGGACGAGGTGACCGTTGAACAAGTCGGCACGGGGATGCGCCGGCAGCTAATTTGTGGTCAGCAGATGATGATGGCGCGCATCAGTCTGGCGGGCGGCGTTTCGGTGCCGCAACACCAGCATGATAACGAGCAAATCACCTATCTATTGGCTGGTGAAATGGAATTTCGTTTTGGCGAGGACAGCGCCGATTTTCGCCATATTGGGGCCGGAGAGATACTGGTGATTCCGGGCGGCATGCCACATTCGGCGGAAGTGCTGGCGGATGCAGAAGTCATCGAATTATTCGCGCCGCCACGCCAGGATTGGATCGACGGGACAGACGGCTATTTACGGAGCACCGAAGCGTAACGTCGGCCACGGCGACAGGAAAAAGGATCATGATCAAGCCACAGCTTACCCATGTTGGCATTTCTGTCACGGATATGGACAAGATGCGGGCCGCCGGCCGCTTCTTCGAGCACTTCCGAGCCCAGAATACAGGCCGGCATCGGATCCGGCCGTGAACTAAACCCGTTTGTCGGCCAGCCCCAACACCGTGCCCAGGGTTTCCACCAGACGGGTTTTGGCCAGGCTGGGCACGCCAATCAACAAGGCGTGGCCGCCCGCCAGCAGAGTGACCAAGGTTTCATTTATTACCGTTTCCTGTCCAAAGATGACCCGACCGGTCATTTGCCGGACCCTGGCGATACATTCTACCGCCACCTCGACGTCAGCGATCAATTATTTGTAGGCTTCGCTGACAGATGACATGTTGTCCACTATATTAAATTATCCTCAACTTTGATCCCATTGACAGGGTAAAGTTTACGCGAGCAATGGGCCAGCCAAACAAAGGCTATAATATGTGAGTTAAAACAGGAAGTGATGTGAGAAAGCCAATGCCCGATACACAGGCGTTTGAGGCGATCGCGGCGCAATTGCCGAAAGGCAAGATGCCGCCGGTGGAGACGTGGCATCCTGATTTTTTAGGCGACATGGATATGCGGATCGCCCGCGACGGCACCTGGTTTTATCTGGGTTCGCCCATCAAACGCCAGAGAATGGTGAAACTATTCGCCTCGATCCTGCGCCATGATCCGGACGGGACGTATTATCTGGTCACCCCGGTAGAGAAATTCGCCATTGTTGTTGATGACGCGCCCTTTCAGGCGGTGGCAATGGACGCCCGTGGCCAGGGCCGGGGCCAGGCTCTTACCTTTCGCACCAACGTCGATGACCAGGTCATGGCGGGCCCGGACCATCCCCTTCGGGTGGAAATCGACCCCGGCACCGAAGAGCCATCGCCGTATGTACATGTGCGCGCAGGCTTGGAAGCTTTGATCAGCCGTGCCATCTTCTACGATCTGGTCGAATTGGCGGTGGAAGAAGAACGCGACGGCGGGCCCCAGCTGGGTATCTGGAGCGCCGGTGCATTCTTCCCCATTGGTTCGCCGGGTCCAGTTCTATGAAAATTAGACAGGAGCCGCAGTTGCGAGACCGCATTGTTTCCAAACTTCGCCCCACGGCCTATTCCCGTGCCCATGACGATCTGCGCCCCAGCACCGGTGACCACGATCTGAACCCCTTCATGAAGGAATGGGTCGATGCCGAGGAGCGTCTGAAACCGGCCGCGGTACTGGTGCCCATAATTGAACATAACACTGGCCTGACCGTGCTTTTGACCAAACGGACGGACCATCTGCACCATCACGCCGGGCAGATCAGCTTTCCCGGCGGCCGGGTGGAAGAAGATGACCTGAACGCGATCGACACCGCGCTGCGCGAGACCAAGGAAGAAATTGGCCTGAACCGGACTTTTATCGAAGTAGCGGGTTATCTAGATGATTACGAAACCGGAACGGGTTTCCACATTACCCCCGTGGTAGGCTTTGTGCGTCTGGGGTTCGACTTGAACGTGGATGATTTTGAAGTGGCGGAGGTCTTCGAGGTGCCCTTGGAATTCCTGTTCGACCCGAAAAACCATCAACGCCACAGCCGGGACCATAACGGCCGTCAACGGCAATATTACGCCATGCCATACGGTGAATTTTATATTTGGGGCGCCACGGCGGGGATGTTGATGAATTTGTACCGACGCGTCCACAATCTGCTATAGCTCGTACCATGGTCCGCAAATTGCTTTTTCATCTTGTCCCCTTTCTGCTGCCGTTCATCGCCTATGGCCTGTATCTGTTCGCCACGCGCAGGGCCCGGGAAAAAGGCCAGACGTTTGACGAAGCGCCCTGGTATTGGCTGTTTTCCATCGGCTTGGTCTTAACCATAATCTCGTTGATTGCCGTCTGGGCCGTTACCGGCTACCCGGCGGGCGGTGACTATATGGCGCCCCATATGCAGGAGGGCAAAATGTTGCCTGGCCGGATCAACAAGGCGAATTAGGTCCCGGCGGAATGCATCCCCTGACGCAGCAATCCTGGTTGACGGCGCCAGCCTCCCGCACGGTGCTAGGGGCCCTGGGGTCGGCGGGGGCCACACCGCGGTTTGTTGGGGGCTGCGTGCGCGACGGATTGCTGGGCCGGCCTAGCGCCGATCTGGATATCGCGATCGATCAATTGCCCGAAGACAACATGCGGTTTCTGGAAGAATACGGCATCAAGGTTATCCCTACGGGCCTGAAACACGGCACCGTTACGGCGCTTGCTGCTAAGCAGAAATTTGAGGTCACGACCCTGCGCGTGGATGTGGAAAACTTTGGCCGTCACGCCAAGGTCGCCTTCACGGAGGATTGGCGCCTGGATGCGGCGCGGCGCGATTTCACCATCAATGCCATCTATGCCGATGGCGATGGCCATTTGTATGATCCGGCCGGCGGCCGGGCCGATCTGGCGGCGGGACGGGTCCGGTTTGTCGGTGATGCGGCGCAACGGATCGCCGAAGACAAATTGCGCATCCTGCGCTTCTTCCGATTTCAGGCGCTGTTCGGCCAAGGCCCTGCGGACGCGGTGGCCCTAGCCGCCTGTGCCACCGCCGCGCCGGGCATCGACGGCCTTAGCGGCGAGCGGGTGCGGGATGAAGTCTTCAAGCTGTTGGCCGCGCCCGATCCGCTGCCCTGCCTGGAACTGATGGCCCGGGCGGGCGTGTTGCCAGGCATTCTACCTGCCGGGTTCCGCTTCGACCGTTTGGCCAACGCCGATAACGACCCCCTGCGCCGCCTGTCCGCGATTGCCGTGGGCGGGCCCCAAGCCACCCAGGCCATCGGCCAACGCCTGCGCCTTTCGGCCCGGCAGATACAACGCCTGGGCTTCCTGATGGCGCCGCCCGTGCGAATGACCGGCACCATGGCGCGCACCACTCTGCGGCAACTTCTTTACGACCATGGCGTCGAACGGATTTCCGATCTGGCCCTGCAACAGGGTGTCCCCGAACTCCTGCCCAGTATCCCGGAGGCAGCGCCGCCGCCCTTCCCCCTGACTGGCCGCGACGCCCTCGAAATAGGTATGAGCCCCGGCCCGGGGGTGGGCGCGGCGCTGCGGGCGCTGGAGGAAGAATGGCGGGCCCGTGATTTCGCGGCCGGCCGGGACCAGCTGCTGGCCGAATTGGCGAAACGCCAAGCCAGAAATTAGACCATTTTCGAGATTGAAACGGTCAGTTAAGGCCGCGACTGCGGCCCGAGGTTTGTACTCCGCCGCGCCAATCTCATGGTAAGCCGTGCATCTTGGCGCACTGGCGTGAACGAAAGGGCTAATCCTTATTCGAAGAATATCTAAACGGGACAAGCGATTTTCCCGATGCAGGAAAACCCCTCCCGCGGGAAACGCGGAAGGCCGTCATAGAGTATTGCCTCGTTAAGGGCTTCGTGGCCGCCGTTTTCGCGTCAGTTGTACCTCTGGCCCATGGGTAATCAGCAGCGCCCCGGCGCCGTTTGAAAAGTCTTCGGGTGTATAAATTGTTGAATGGCAGATCGCCCGGCAGCAAGCCCATGCGCTGGACCGGTACCAGCGAAAACAGCCGCAGATAACACCATACGGCCGGGCGAAAAAGCAAAACCCCTCCCGCTAAGAGAGCGAAAGGGGCGTCTAAGTGGTTGAATTATAAACCCGCTATTCCAATGGTCGGAGTGAGAGGATTCGAACCTCCGACCCCCGCCTCCCGAAGACGGTGCTCTACCAGGCTGAGCTACACTCCGGCAATGTTTGCCCGCAAAAAAAGCGTGGCGGACCGCGTGCTTATAGCGCCCAGAAGCAATGCCGGCAAGACTAGTAAACCCGCTCAATACAGAAATCGACCACGTGGGTCAGTGCGCGCTTGGCTTCGCCGTCGGGGAAGATGCCTAGGCCATCCCGAGCCATGGCGCCATAGTGGCGCGCCCGTTCGATGGAATCACGCGGCGCGTCATGACTCTGCAATAATTCTATGGCCCGCTCCAGATCGGCGTCCCCTTGCTCGCCATCGGAAATACAGCGGTGCCAGAAGGTGCGCTCGTCTTCATCGCCCCGGCGAAAGGCCAATAATACCGGCAGGGTCACCTTGCATTCGCGAAAGTCGTCGCCCACGGTCTTGCCCAAGGTAGCCTGGTGGGCGGAATAATCCAGGGTATCGTCAACCAATTGAAAGGCAATGCCTAGGTTGCGGCCAAAATTCTCCAGCGCGTCCTCTTCCACCTTGCCGCGGCCGGCGATGACGGCGCCGATGCGGCAGGCGGCTGCGAACAGAGCGGCGGTTTTGGCGGCGACCACTTCGAGATATTTTTCTTCCGGGATTTCCAAGTTATTCAGGGTTTCCAGCTGCATCACCTCGCCTTCAGAGATGATCGCGGAGGCATTGGCCAGAACCCGCAGCACTTCCAGGCTGCCGTCCTGAACCATGATCTGGAAGGCGCGGGAAAACAGAAAATCACCAACCAGCACACTGGGTTGATTACCCCACAGCACATTCGCCGTGGCATCGCCCCGGCGCAGGTCGCTTTCATCGACCACATCATCGTGCAGCAACGAGGCGGTATGGATGAATTCCACAGCCGCGGCCAGGCCAATCTGGCGCTCCCCCACATAGCCACACAGGCGTGTCGAGGCGAGGGTCAGCATGGGCCGCAGCCGCTTGCCGCCCGAGGCGATGATATGTCCGGCCAGTTGCGGGATCAATGGCGCCCGGCTGTGCATGCGGTCCAATATAGTGTGGTTGACCTTGATCAGATCGTCGCCAACTAACTGCAACAGCGGCTCCATGGAGGCCCGCCGGGGCGCCGCACTTCCTAAATGTATCACCTCAGCCAACGCGCATCCTTTTGGTTAACCGCGACTCCGCACCGCTGAGACTATAGACTGCATTACGCGGTCATAATGCAAGACCGCAAAGACCGAGATGGGCGGTAGGTACCGGCGATGATCGAATTGTTACGCAGCCATGACCTGGTGTTGTTGTCATGGGTGGAGGCCTATTTGCGCGACGCGGGCATCGAAAACATGCTGTTGGATCATCATATTTCGGTCACGGAAGGCTCCATCGGGGCCTTTAACCGTCGCATGATGGTGCTGGATGACGATTTAGCCGAGGCCCGCGCCCTGTTGGCGGAAGCCGGGATCGAGGCGGGGAGTTAGCGAGGTGGCCACAGACGGCGTACAGGAGGTAACCCAGGACGGCCTGTTGGACCGGCGCGTCCTGCTGACCCAGCCGCGCAGAGGATACCGCGCTGGCTCGGACGCCATTTTGTTGGCGGCGGCGGTAGCGGCCCAGCCGGGACAGACGGTTCTGGACGTGGGCGCCGGTGTTGGGGCGGTGTCCCTGTGTCTGGCCCGACGCTACCCCGATCTGGTCGTCCGTGGCCTGGAAATACAGCCCGAATTAGCGGAACTGGCAGCTGGCAACATCTCCGCGAACGGGCTGGAGGAAACGGTCCATATCCAGCAAGGGGATATTCGCTGCCCGCCGCCTGAAATTGGCCAGACCATATTCGATCACAGCGTCTGCAACCCGCCATTTTATGTACATGGCAATGCCTCGCATTCGCCCGACCAGGGCAAGGCGCAGGCCCATGGCGAAGGTGAAACACCCCTGGCGGATTGGCTGGATTTTTGTCTGCGACGGACGGTGTCGGGCGGATCGATCACCGTAATCCATCGCAGCGACCGCCTGGGATCATTGCTGTCCGGCCTGGGCCAGGGGGCCGGCGACATGGTGATTTTTCCCCTGTGGCCGCGGCCGGACAGGTCTGCGAAGCGGGTCATCGTCCAGGCCCGGGTACAAGGTAAGGGCCCGACCACCCTACATCCCGGTTTATGTCTCCATCACGGGAATGGCGAGGATACTGAACAGGCCCGAGCCGTGCTGCGCCAGTGCGCACCGCTGGATCTATCTAGCTCCGAAGCAAACTAAGCGTTGACGTCGATCACCGTACGGCCGCGCACCAGGCCTTTCAGAATATCGGCGGTAATAGCGGGCACGTCGGCTATGGGCTTTACCACGGTCATGGCATCCAGCTTATCCAGGGGCAGATCCGTGGCCAGACGGGTCCAGGTTTGCGCCCGCCTCACGGCCGGGCAATAGACAGAATCTATACCCCATATGCGTACCCCGCGCAGGATGAACGGCAGCACGGTGCCCGGCAGATCGGGGCCCGCGGCCAACCCGCAGACCGCAACCGTGCCCAGCGACTTGGTGCAGGCCAGCACATTGACCAGAATGTGACTGCCCACCGTGTCAATACCCCCGGCCCAGGTTTCCTTGCCGATGGGTCGGCCCGGTTCGCTCAAGTCTGCTCGCGGCACGATGGAGGCAGCACCCAGTGACCGCAGATAGTCATGTTCGCTCTCCCGGCCGGTGGAGGCGGCAACGCTGTAGCCCAGGTTCGCCAGCACGGCGACGGCGACGGAGCCAACACCACCAGCGGCACCGGTCACGATGATATCGCCATCACCCGGTTTCACCCCCGCATCTTCCAGGGCCAGGACGCTCATCATGGCGGTAAAACCGGCGGTGCCGATGGCCATGCATTGTTGTAGCGTCAAACCGTCGGGCTTTTTCACTAGCCAGTCGGCCTTGGCCCGGGCCCGTTGGGACAGCCCGCCCGAGACGGCCTCGCCCACGCCCCAACCGGTCAAAACTACTTCATCGCCGGCGCTAAAGTCCGGGGACGCGGAGGCCTCCACCACGCCGGCATAATCAATGCCCGGCGCCATGGGCAGGGACCGCATGATTTTGCTTTTGTTGCCCTGAACAGCCATGCCGTCCTTGTAGTTGATGGTGGAGTATTTCACCGCCACGGTGACCTCGTTCGCCGGCAAGTCGGCATCCGCCACGTCGCATAGTTCCACTTTCGCCTTGCCATCGACGTCAGTGGCCCACCAAGCCTTGAAGGTACCGCTCATCACTGTTTCCAATCACCTAAATTCTCAAAACCGCTGGGCGAATAATAGCGCCTGTTATCCGCCCTGCAAGGTCTTGCCGAAACGCAGGGGCCGGCCATCGGCCTGGGCCGCCAGGTCGCCCTTGCGTATGACCACCTGGCCCGGAATGATGGTAGCTATGAGCCAACCCGTGACCTCGCAGTCATGGAACGGCGTCCAGCCCGACCAATTGGCCATAGCCTGATCCCAAATGCGCCGCTTCGCCGCTAAATCTACCAATGTGAAGTCGCCATCGTAGCTAACGGCGATACAGCCCTTGCCGGCAATACCAAATAGCCGGGCGGGCCCCGCGGAGGACAGGTCCATCAGGCGCAGCAGGCTCAAACGCCCGGCGGCGGCGTGGTCCAGCATGATTGGCAGCAAGGTTTGCACCCCTGGCATGCCGGACGGGCTAGCCGGATAGCGCGCAAAATTCGGCGCAAGGTCGGATCACCCTCGGTCAACAAATTGCCCGTGGATGAACCCATGAAGATTTTTACCCCGCAACAGCCCGGCAGCCGTTCCAATTCCGCTAACTGTTCGGCGTTCTCCCCGGTTCCGCCCATATAGAACGCATGCTCGCACCACATTCGGCCCTTGGCTCGGATCAATTTGTCGGCCAGCGCTTCTGGATTGGTTGTTAGGGGCGCCGTGTTAGGCATCTCGGCCACCGCCGTGACCCCGCCCGGGATAGCGCCGCGGGAACCGGCTTCCAAATCTTCCTTATGCTCGTTGCCCGGTTCGCAAAAATGCACCTAGGTATTGATCACGCCGGGCAGAATATATAGGCCCCGGGCCTCCATCACCTCGCCGGCCGTGGCCGTGGCTAGATCGCCCAAGCCGATTCCGTTGTGGGTAACAAGGGTGCCGCCGCGCAGCAACAGATCAAAGGTTTCCACCATGGCAAACCCCCGTCTCTATGCAGCGGTGGCCAGGGTTTCAAAGACATCGCCCTGGGGCGCCGCGCCCAGCACATGGCAACGGTGCCATAGGGCGTAGAATAACAGGGTCCAGGCGGCAAAGCCTTGGCGCTTGCCGCCTTTTTGAAACAACGCGGCAACCTGGTCGGATTTGGCGATGGCCTCAACCCCCGGCTGGGCCGCGACCAGGGGTCCTAGTTCGTTCCCCCGGCCGCGAATCCATTCCGCGACCGGCACCGTAAAACCGTGTTTGCGGTCAAAAGGCTTGGCCGCCGGGTTCGCGTCGGCTAGCCAGCGGCGCAACAGATATTTGCCGCGGCCATCCCGCAATTTCAATTCGTACGGCAGGCGGTAGGCGAAATCAGCCACCATTGAATCTAGGAACGGCGTGCGTCCTTCCACCCCATGGGCCATCAGGCAGCGGTCCAGCTTGATCAATAGATCGTTCGGCAGCCAGGCCGCACAATCGATCGCCTGGGCCAGTTGCAAGCGGCTCAAATCGGCGGCGCCCAGGGTGCTTTCGGCGGCTCGGATGCCGTCGCGCCAGGTATCCGAGGACTGACGCAGGACGCCCAGGCGGTCAAAACGCCCGGTCCGGCGCATGGTGCGCGGCCCACCCACCCACCAGGGCCGCTGGGCATCGCGGTATCGGCCATAACCGGCGAAGAGTTCGTCCCCGCCTTCCCCGGACAGCACCACTTTCAGACCCGCCGCGCGCGCCGCCGCCGCCAGTTTATAGGTCGGCAACAAAGCGTAATCCGCCGCTGGATCATCAACTTCGGCGGCGACCTTGGGCAACAGAGACCAGAAATCGTTTTCATCGAAGCTGACTTCATGATGTTCAGCACCAAGATGCCTGGCCACGGTGCGGGCCTGGGTCCGCTCGTCATGGGCCTTAGTGCCGGTGAAGCCGGCGGTGAAGGCACGTACGGGCTGGTCATTCAAACGGGCCATCAGGGTCAGCAAGGCAGAGCTGTCGATGCCGCCTGACAGGAACATGCCATAGGGCACGTCGGAACGCTGGTGCACCTCGACACTGTGCAAAAGCACCTGTTCCAATTCCACCAACGCGGCAGCTTCCTCCAAACGTCGGGGGGGCGCCAGAGGCAGGGCGGCACGGCGCCGGCGGTCGACGATGCGGCCTTGGGCGATCACCAGGGTCTCGCCCGGCAGGACCCGGTGAATGTTGGAATGGATGCTTTCGCGGCCAGTGGTAAACTGCATTTGCAGCATTTCGTGCAAGGGCTGCTCAACCAGCCCCGGCCGCACCAAGCCGGCCTTGATCAAGGCCGTCGGCTCGGACGCGAAAGCAAAGCCGAAGGAGCCTTCCACATAGTAGAGAGGCTTGATGCCAAAGGGATCGCGGGCCAGCAGCAATTGCCCCTCGCCGGGGTCATGAATGGCGATGGCGTACATGCCGCGAAGCTTATTGGCGAAATCGATACCATCCCGGTTGTATAAATATAACGCCGGTTCGCAATCAGATTGAGTTTGCAGCGGAGCCTCGGTCAAGGTTTCGCGCAATTCCAGATAATTATATATCTCGGCGTTGGCGATCAGGGCGGTACCATCGGGACTGATGATGGGTTGATCGCCGGTTTCAAGATCAATGATGGCCAGGCGGGTATGCACCAGACCGATCCCATCACCCAGATGCCGGCCAACGCCATCGGGGCCACGATGGTGCAAGGCGGCCTGCATGGCATCCAGGGCAGCCAGCGCCGGGGCCGCGCCGTCCACCGTCATGATTCCCGCAATGCCACACATTATGCCAATGACCCTTGCTTTCGAGCCGTCACCTTATCGAAGAAGTCCAGATAACGTTGTATCACCACCGCCTCGCTGTATTCGGCCAGATAATCGTCGTGGCCCGCCTGAACCAGGGCCAGGGCCGTTTCGCGGTCAGAGAGAATGCGATTGATGGCGGCCGCCAAGGCGTCCGTGTCATCAATGGGCACTAGCAAGCCGTTCTCCCCGTCCCGGATCAGCTCCGTCGGCCCCTCGGCGGCAGCGGCGATGATGGGTTTTTGCCGGGCCCAGGCCTCCAACACCACATTGCCCAAAGGTTCGATGCGCGATGGGCAGACGACCAGATTAGCAGCGGCATACAGCGCACCCGGATCATCCTGCCAGCCTAGAAAACGAATGCGCGGCGCTACCCCGAAATGTACCGCCTGGCGGCGCAAATCCTCCTCCAGCGGTCCCTCGCCAGCCAGCCACAGATAGACATCGGGCAGCCGGCCCATGGCTTCTATCAGAATGTCGTAGGCCTTGTTCTCATGCAGCCGCCCCAGGGCCAATATCACGGCGCCATCGGCCGGTGTGGACAATGTCCGCCGGGGCATCGGTTCCACGGCAACCGTGGAGACAAAGTTAGGCAGATAATGGGCCCGCTCCACCGGCCAGCCTTGTTCGACCAGATAGTTGACTATACCCTTGGTGTTGCCGATTAGATGATCGCAGGTGCTATAATATTTCAGATCATAGTAACCGCCCAGGCGGCCACAATGAATGAACTTGCCCTTCGGTCTGGGGCAGAAACCGGCGGCGCGGTTCATCCAGCTCAACACGACATCGGGCTTGAATTTAGTCAGTTCGCGGCGCAAACCCAGGCGGGTGGACAAATCCAGCTTGCCGCCAAAGGCCAGGGGCACCGCCGAGACGCCGCCATCAGCCAACAGCCTTTCGCGGGCAGTGTCCGGGCGCAGCACCACCCTTTGGTCCAGACCAGCGCCATGCAGGGCCAACACAAGACGGGTGAAAAATGCCTCCGCCCCGCCGTGTATAGCGCCCGCCATGCATTGCATTACCCGCATGCTTCTAGTCTTTCTCCAAACGGGCTTTTAGATGCGAGAGGATCGGATACAGCCCGGCCATCAAGGCGATCAGGAAGCCATAGGCCCCCTCACGGTAACCCTTGCGCGAGAGATAGCATTTAGCAAAGCGGGAGAACATCCGTCGAATATTGCTAGCCAGATTACCAATATCGCCAGAGGCGCGCAGATCAGCCGCCCTAGCCGTGCTGTAGCGGTCCAGGCGTGCCAACATATCGGAGATATCCTGGTCCACGTTATGCCGGATCGGCGTCGACAGCCAGCGGCGCGGGCCGCGCAAGGTCAGGGATGGGTGGATACGTTGCGCGCCCCATTGCTTGGCCCCCTTGGCGAACAGACGGGGCGCCGCCGATACCCCCCACGAGCCGCCCCAGCCATGACGAACCAGGCGCCTGCCGATATAGTTGTCGAACGGCAACAGGAAATAGCCGTCAATTTGGCCCTCATCCAGCCCGGTAATCGTGGTAATGATCTCCCGGCCCAGTTCAACATTGGCTCGCTCGTCGGCGTCCACTTCCAGTATCCAGGCGCCCCGGCAGGCCTCGATCCCGGCATTGCGCCGGTGCCCCTCGATTTCCCAGGCGCCTTCGATCAATCGCGCGCTGAAACCGGTCGCAATGGCCTTGCTGTCGTCGGTACATTTGTCCAGAACCACCACCAGTTCGTCGGCAAAACCGAGGTTTTTCAGACAATCGGCCAACTGCGCGGCTTCGTTATGGGCGACCACTAGCACTGAGAGACGGGGTGCCTTCATCGCGCCATCTCGGCGATTCTGGCGTGTAAGGCGCGCGCCGCCGCTTCTGCCTTTGCAACTGACAATGTGGTCATCCAGCTATCCTGTCGGCGGTAATCGTAGGCCGGATCGTTGCCAATGTCATCGAAGCTGCGGTCGGTCCGAACCGAGGCCGCCTTGGGCCCCCAGGGGCCGTATAATTCCTCGCGGCTAGGGCCGAACAAGCCCAGGGTCGGGATGGCGGCAGCAGCAGCCATATGCATCAGGCCTGAATCATTGCCAATAAAAAAATCACTGCGCCGCAGGCACGCCAGCACCGCCGGCAGATCGATACGGCCAACCAGATCGATACGCTGTT
>CAUZBE010000047.1:0-12306 GCA_963577885.1 Alphaproteobacteria bacterium | reverse complement strand
GTCTGCCAGGGCGTAACGCTGAATATTTTGGACCAAGCCAGCCTTATCGAAATGCACCGCCAATACGGCCTGTTCCAGAAATTCCTCATCAAAAAAAGCAATACGCTCTGATTCCTGCTTTACGTATAGCCAAGTTTCACCATTGAAGTTGGCAATCGAGGTGGGCGAGCCGAACAGCGAGGTGACAGAATCACGATCATGCACCCCGGGCCGTACCTTGGCCACCAACTGATCGTCCGGAATATAGCCGTGGCTGCTTTGGATCGGCGAACAGCCAAGGAGGGCGGAAATCGCCAAGGCGGCCAGCACCAAACGCAAGCGCGGCCGGGAAGGCGATCTTTCGTGTATAACTGTCATGTTCATTGGCGGGGACCATGCCACCGTTGCCAAAGGCGAGTCAATCAAGGCGTTGTAAGGACTGGAATGTGTTGAGAAATTGGTTTCGTAGGCGTGCCAAAGGACAGGATGTCGCCGACGCGTTATATCTCACCGCCGTGGCGCAGGCGCGCCAGCCGGTGTTTTATAGCGATCATGGCGTTCCCGATTCGGTGGATGGGCGCTTTGAGCTAATCGTCATGCATGTATTTCTCTTGCTGCGGCCCCTGAATAAGATGTCGGAAAGCGGCGCCGTGAAGCAAATGACGAAGGGGGCCGGTGAAATCGCCCAGGCCCTGTTTGATACCATGTTTGGCGACATGGACCGTTCCCTGCGTGAAATGGGCGTCTCGGATATTGCCGTCGGTAAGCGGGTAAAGCATATGGCCAAGGCCTTTTATGGCCGTGCGGCGGCCTATGACGAGGTGCTGGCGGGTTCGGATGAATTGCTGGATGATGCCCTGCGCCGTAATTTGTTTGGCACTGTCGTACCATCAGCGGCCGATGTGGCGGCCATGGCGGATTACCTCCGCTTCCAGGCGGGGCATGTGGCGTCTATCCCTGACGCGCAGGCAATTTCGGGCGATATGCAATTTGCGCCCTGGCCCGGAAAAGGCGTTGACCCATGAATTCTATATACGTATTTTGCGCCGGCTTCGGCATCCGCCAGATCTAGTCATCGAAATGGTGGAGCCCGTCTCAGCTATCCTTGAATTTGGAGAGTTTGCGTTGACCGAATTGCGGGTAGGGCCTGAATTTAGCCGCTTGGTGCAAGTCGACGCAATCCGTGCCGACAGTGCATCTAGTAAGTTGCAGGCCGATGCTGGGGAACGTGCGGCTTTGGCGTGGCGGCTGGGTCTGCTAGGCATAGCGGATCTGCGGGCGGATGTGTCTTTACGGCGAACGGCAATCGGTCTGGTGCGGTTGAATGTTGATTATTTGGCGAATGTGATACAATCGTGTGTCGTGACACTTGAACCGGTGGCGGCAAAGGTAGCAGATCATTTCTCGCTTCTTTGTGAAGGTGAAAAGAAACACGGGGAAAAAGATGATGCGGTGGGGGATATTTTCGTGGATCCATTTGGCGAAGATCCCATCGAACCTTTGGACGATGGCCGGATTGATGTCGGCGAGTTGGTCGTCCAGCACTTGTCTCTTGCCCTAGATCCCTATCCGCGGATGGCGGGGATCGGCCTGGCGGCGGCGATGACGCGCGCGGGGATGGACGGGTCCGGCGTGGCCGCGGGACGCGACGATACGGAGGAAGAGGCGGCGGACACCGGTCCGGACGGCGTGAGCCCGTTTGCCGAGCTTGAGTACTGGCGGTCCGGCGGACAGGATGAAGGTGGCGCCGGAAGTGGCGGAGCTTAAGACGCCAAATTGGCGTGAAGACTTAGGGCTACGAAACTTAGTTGTGAATTTGTGTGATGAATATGAGGCTTGGCCACTGTGGTCGATTTGTCTGCCTCGGATAACTTGGATGAAAATGTGAAGCTATGGCTGTACCAAAGAAAAAAATCTCTGTGTCGCGTCGCGGACAGCGCCGCTCCCATGATGCCCTCAAGGCCTCGGCCTACGCCGAATGCCCAAATTGCGGTGAATTGAAGCGTCCGCATCATGTGTGTTCCGCCTGCGGTTATTATAACGATCGCGAGGTTAGCGAACCGTCAAGTGCAGCATGACACTGACATAACAACGCCTGGTCCACGCGCGTGACCCCTGAAATTACGATTTCGCTGGATGCGATGGGCGGCGACGCGGCCCCAGGAATGGTGGTTGGCGGTGCCGCGTTGGCGCGCGAACGGCATCCCAATCTGCGTTTTCTGTTGTTTGGCGATGAAGCGAAGTTAACACCCTTGCTGTCCCGGCACCGCGCCTTGCGCGATGTTGCGGACGTGCGCCATACGGACCAGCAGGTGAAATCGACGGATCGGCCCAGCCATGCCCTGCGCCAGAGCAGGCAATCCAGCATGCGCCTTGCCATTAATGCCGTCGCCCAAGGCGAGGCGGGGGGCGTCGTCTCGGCCGGCAATACCGGCGCTCTGATGGCTATGTCGAAATTCGTCCTGAAACCCATGAAGGGGATTGATAGGCCCGCCCTATGCGGCTTTCTGCCCACCCTTCGTGGCGAAAGCGTGATGCTGGATCTTGGCGCCAATGTGGAATGCGACCAGGATAATTTGGTCCAGTTCGCCATCATGGGGGCGGCCTTTGCCCGCACCATATTAGGCCTGCCGCGACCGACGGTGGGGCTCTTGAATGTGGGTGAGGAGGAGTTGAAGGGCAATGAAGCCGTGAAGGGCGCCGCAGGGATCCTGAACGAGGCGAATTTGCCCCTGCGCTTTCATGGCTTCGTCGAAGGCGACGATATCGCCAAGGGTACCACTGACGTGGTGGTGACCGATGGTTTTAGCGGCAACGTGGCGCTCAAAACGATGGAAGGGACGGCCACCCTGTTCTCCCAGTTCTTGCGGACCGCCTTTAGTCAGTCCATGATGTCCAAGCTTGGCTATCTGTTAGCCAAACCGGCAATGACGGCATTGCGGGAGCGAATTGATCCGCGGCATCATAACGGTGGCGTTTTTCTGGGTCTGAACGGGATCAGCGTAAAAAGTCATGGTAGTATGGATGATGTTGGTTTTGCTACCGCAATCGGTCTGGCGGTAGATATGGTTGCGGACGATCTAATTGGCCGAATTACCGCCGATATGGCGCAATTTTCCAATCATAATGAAACCCGGGACCGGGCCGTGGCCCGATAAAATGATGAAGTCCGTATTCATAGGCTGTGGCGAATATTTGCCGCAACGCAGTGTCAGCAACGAGGAATTGGCTAAAACAGTTGATACCTCCGATGAATGGATAGTAGCGCGGACCGGCATTTCTCATCGCCATATTGCTGCCGAGGGCGAGATGACCTCGGATCTGGCTTATGCCGCCGCCGTTGACGCCTTGGCCTCGGCCGGTGTCGCGGCCAGCGAGCTGGATCTGATAATTTTGGCCACCGCGACGCCGGACGAAACCTTTCCCGCCACTGCAACCCGGGTCCAGGCCCGCCTGGGCATTCCTGGCATCCCCGCATTTGACTTGCAGGCAGTCTGTTCGGGTTTTATCTATGCCTTGGCCGTGGCCGATAATTTTATCAAGGCCGGTCAGGCCCGCACCGTGCTGGTGATTGGCGCTGAAACATTCTCGCGTATCCTGGATTGGGAAGACCGGACCACCTGCGTGTTGTTTGGCGATGGCGCCGGCGCCGTGGTGTTGCGGTCCGAGGCCAACGCGGTTGATGATGCCCCCGCCAGTGAACAGCGGGGTATCATGTCGACCCATCTGCACGCCGATGGCCGCCACCACGATATGCTGTATGTTGATGGTGGGCCGTCATCTACTGGCACGGCGGGCTTTTTGCGGATGCGCGGACGTGAAGTCTATCGCCACGCGGTCAGCAACCTTACCAGTGTTGTCGCCGAGGCATTGGAGGCCAATGACCTCCCGGCCGATGCCATCGATTGGCTGGTGCCTCATCAAGCTAATCGGCG
Organism: Alphaproteobacteria bacterium; assembly: GCA_963577885.1. GTDB lineage: Bacteria > Pseudomonadota > Alphaproteobacteria. The sequence goes on along the minus strand of CAUZBE010000047.1, from coordinate 8,392 downwards.
GATCATTGATCACACAGCCCGGAAGCTGAAATTGCCTGCCGAAAAAGTCGTCTTGACCGTGGCCGAGCATGGCAATACTTCGGCCGCCTCGGTGCCCCTAGCCTTGAACCGGGCGGTTACAGATGGCCGGATCAAGCAGGGCCACGTGATCTTGATGGAAGCTATGGGCGGCGGCTTCACCTGGGGTGCCGTGTTGGCGCGGTGGTAGCCTGTAAGGGCCTTGTCGTCGTGGTCCGTAGGGTCCCCGGTTGCCTTATGTCGTCCGCTCGACCATTTTTTACCATGAATCGTTGTGTTACTTAAACTACGGCCTGCATCCCTTTGATATTGACTGGAAACTTCCAATTTGCTAGATTTCCAACCCTGGCCAACAAGGGGAAGAGATGTGGCAAGCAATACCGTAACGCGAGCGCAATTGAGCGAGGCCGTATATCAAGCGGTTGGACTGTCGCGCAACGAATCCGCACAATTGGTAGAATCCGTACTGGCCGAAATTTGTGATAGTTTGGCTCAGGGAGAGACTGTAAAGGTTTCATCTTTCGGTAGTTTTTCGGTTCGTCAAAAGGGTGGACGGATCGGCCGCAATCCCAAAACAGGCGAAGAAGTACCTATCGCGCCCCGACGGGTCCTGGTCTTTCGTCCCAGTCATGTATTGAAAGAGCAGGTCAACCTGCACCCGAGTGGCCTGGCTGCCGGTGGCGGTTTGAACGGCTGACCGGATCATGGCAGAGGCCGCGGGCGGCGCCCCCCAGACGCGCCAGAAAAATAAAGCGCCTGGCGCCTTCCGCACGATTAGCGAGGTGGCGACGGATCTCGAAGTTCCCCAGCACGTACTGCGTTTTTGGGAAAGTAAGTTTTCACAGATCAAGCCATTGAAGCGGGGCGGCGGCCGGCGCTATTACCGGCCCGAAGACGTGGATTTGCTGCGTGGTATTCGCCACCTGCTTTATTCCGATGGCTATACCATCAGGGGCGTGCAAAAACTGTTGCGTGAAATAGGCTCGAAAACCATCATGGAATCGGGGCGTTCCCTATCGGGGCGGGGCGGGGCGAGTGCCGCCGGCGTCGCGGCGGCGCGTACCCGGCGTCAAAGCGGTGCGCCGAAGCCCCTGGCGGATTTTCAGGCCACTGATGGTAGTGACTCGAATCAGGGAACCTTGGATCAAGCTGCGTCGGATGGCGCCCGCGCTAATCCGGCCAAGGGTGCATCTGCTGGTGAAGCTGCTCTGACCGCGGCGCAGCGTGACAAGTTGTCGGAACTAGCGGCGGAACTGGACGCATTACGTCAGCTTCTAGACAGTTCCGGCACTAAATAGGCAAAGGCCGCGGTGATAGCGTTTGTCACCCAGGGCGGCAGTCGTTATATTTCTTTACATACTTGATCAGCATAATCGCTGGTTCGGTCATTGTCGGAGCGTAGCGCAGCCTGGTAGCGCATCACACTGGGGGTGTGGGGGTCGGTGGTTCGAATCCACTCGCTCCGACCAATGAAAGAGGGGTTGGTCCAAGCGGGCTGGCCCCTTTTTTTGGTTGGCGGACGATGTGTCTCAATAATTAGATTAATAAAATTATTTAAGATAATGTTAATTAGTAATTAAAAATGTTTAAATGATAGATAACATTCAAAATGGAGGCGATGAGGCGCGCGCCATCCGGGCCCGCCCAGCCGTCGCAGCTTGGCTATTGGTGGTAGCGACGATGGTCGTGGCTATGGTGATGCTGGGGGGTGCGACCCGGCTGACGCATTCGGGCCTGTCCATGGTCGAGTGGAAACCCCTGATGGGTACCCTACCGCCCATGGGCGAGGCTGCCTGGCAGGAAACCTTCCAAAAATACCAGCAGTTTCCAGAATATCAAAAAATCAACCAGGGTATGACCCTAACCGAGTTCAAAGGCATTTTCTATTACGAATACAGCCATCGGGTCCTGGGACGGGGCATCGGTTTGGTGTTTGCCCTGCCGTTTTTATGGTTTCTGTTGACGGGGCGAATTGAACGCTGTCGCCGCAAGGCTCTGGTGGGTTTATTTTTGCTTGGTGGACTACAGGGGTTGATTGGTTGGTGGATGGTGAAAAGCGGGTTGGTGGATCGGCCGGACGTCAGCCACTACCGTTTGACCGTGCATTTGGGTGTGGCCTTCCTGATCCTTGGCGCCTTGATCTGGGTCGCCCTTGATCTGTTCTCCAAATCCGAACCGGTGGCGGCGCCGGGCGCGGTTCGCGGGCTGCGTGTCTGGTCCTGGCTTGCCGTTTCTCTAGTATTATTGCAGGCCCTGTCCGGGGGGCTGGTGGCGGGCCTGGATGCGGGCTTTGTCTACAACAGCTTTCCCATGATGAACGAATATTGGCTGCCCCCGGAACTGGGTACATTGTCGCCCTGGTGGCTGAATTTGTTCGAGAATGTGGTCACCGTGCAATTCGGTCACCGTATTGGGGCCTATTTGTGTACCTTGCTGCTGCTCGGGCTCTGGTTTAAGGCGCGGTCCCTGGCCCTTGGCCGGCAGGCCCGTTTGGCTCTCAACCTGATGCTGATGGTGCTGGCGGTCCAGTTGGCCCTTGGCGTATCGACCTTGTTATTAGTCATACCGGTATCGTTGGCCGTCCTGCATCAGGGCGGCGCCTTATTGTTGTTTGCCGCTACGGTGCAGTTCGCTTTTCGTCTGCACAGAACATAAGGGATGGATTTGTCATGGAAGAACTGAACCTGTTGTATGCAACCTACCCAAATGCTGACGAGGCCAAGGCCATTGCCCGCACCCTTGTCGGCGACCGTCTGGCCTCCTGCGCCAATATTCCGGGGCCCATGACTTCAATCTACCGCTGGGATGGCGAGGTGGCGGAGCAGGAGGAAGTCGCCATGCTGTTGGGAACCCTCCGTGAGATGACCGTGCATGTGGCGGACCGGGTCAAGAGCCTGCATTCCCATAACCTGCCATGTGTCATCAGTTAGCCCATCCAGGGCGGTAACCCGGACTTGCTGGCCTGGCTGCGCCGCGAGGTCGATTGACCCGGATGAGCGCCAGCTTAGACCATTTTGTAAATCGAAATGATCAGGTATGGCCGGGACAGCGGCCCGGCATTTGTACGCCGCCCCCCAATGCTCGTGGTGAGCCGTGCGTCTACAAAAATTCTAAATTAATAAGAATCGCGAAGCAATTCTGAGAGATTCCAAAAAATTTCTCTACTCCTAAAGGTCGGAGCATTTTCAGGATGAAAATACTCTGGGTGCACTGGCATGAACGAAAAGTCTAGTCCTGATTTGATAAAATCGAAACTGGACTAGTCGTCCAGTTCCGGGGCGATGTTGCGTAGGGGCGGGCGTTCGCCGTCGAATGACAGCGGCAGGCCGGTCAGGGCCACGCCGTGGCCCGTGTCCTGCAGAATGCCCAGGGCCTGGGTCTGGGGATGCGCGACAACCTCGCCGGCATGCTGGATGGGTGCGTTGGGAACCCCGGCCTGGTCCAGGCGATCCTGCCAATGGGCCCGTGTTTCGGCCTTGAAGATAGGCATCAGCAAAGCGTTCAGATCCTCGCGATGGCCAGCGCGGGCGGGGTTATCGGCAAAACGCGGATCGTCCAACCATTCACCATGTCCTAGCTCGCCCGCCAGGTTTTCAAACAATCTATCGTTGGAGGCCGCGACCACCAGATAACCATCGGCACAGTCATAGGCCTGATAGGGCATGATGCCGCGCACGCCGGAGCCGTGACGTTGTGGTGCGTCACCGGTAACCTGCACATCGGCGTTGTAATAGGCCGTCCAACCCAGGGCGGTTTCGTACAGCGAGGTATCGATGACGCCGCCCCGGCCGCTTTTGTGGCGCCGGTTCAGGGCCGCCAAAATGCCGATGGCGCTCCACATGCCGGTTCCCATGTCGACGATTGAAACACCTGCGCGGACCGGCGGCCGGCCGGCCTCTCCGGTAACCGCCATGATGCCTCCAAAGGCCTGCATCAAGGCATCAAAACCGGGCCGGTCGGCCAGCGGCCCCTTGGCGCCAAAGGCCCAAAGGTTGCAGTAAATTAGGGCTGGATTTGCCGCCGTCATAGCCTCGGCCCCCAGGCCCAGTTTATTGGCCACGCCGGGACGCAGATTTTGTAGCACCACGTCGGTGTCCTTGGCGAGCCGCTGGCGCAGCGTCTCCAGGGCGTCGGCGTCCTTGAAATCCACGGTGATCGAGGTCTTGTCCCGATTGATCGCCTGAAACACCGTCGCCGCCCCACGCCAGAACGGTGGGCCCCACCCGCGCGCGTCGTCGCCGCCTCCCGGCCGTTCCACCTTCACCACATTGGCGCCCAGGGCGGCCAGGATCCAGGTGCCATAGGGCCCGGAAACGTTGCTGCCCAACTCGATGACGTGGATGCCCGCAAGAGGAAGTGCCTGGCTCATGATCTCTACTCCATTGCTACAGCGCGCCGACCCGCGCCGTTTTGTGACGGCGCTGAAGCGTAGGTAATCTCCAGCACTTCAATCTCTTCGATGCCCGAGGGGGTGCGCAGTTTGACGATATCGCCTTCCGAGGCTTTGTGCAGGGCGCGGGCGATGGGGGCGACCCAGCTGACCTCGCCATGCTCGTGGCGGGCCTCGTCGGCGCCGACGATGCGCACGGTGCGATCCACGTTATTGCCATCCAAGTAGGTAACCGTGGCACCGAAGAAAACCTGATCGCGGTTCTTTTGCCGGCTTTGATCCACCACTTCCGAGATTTCTATGCGCTCCATCAAATAACGGATCCGCCGGTCGATTTCCCGCAGGCGCTTCTTGCCGTAAAGGTAGTCGCCGTTTTCTGAGCGGTCACCGTTGCCGGCGGCCCAGGAGACCACGTTGACCACCTTTGGCCGTTCCACACGGCGCAATTTATGCAGCTCCGCCGTCAGGCGTACATGCCCCTCGGGGGTCAGATAGTTCTTGGCGCCAGGGGGTAGAGAGGGCGCCACTTCGGGCAGATATTCATCATCTTCGCTGTCGGTTTCTTTCGTGAAGGCCTTGCTCATGTCGTAGTTCGCCATATTGTCTAAATTGGGGATATTTAATTATCCAACCTTGGAGTGCAAAGGTGGATTACGTCAAGGTCGAGGATGCCAGAGATAAACCGGGGCTACGCCTGGCCCTCACCATGGGGCTGCCGGGACCATGGAGCCAGGCGGCGAAATACGTCTTTGAGTACCAGGGCATTGCCTTAATTCCTGTGGGCTAGATGGGGGCCCGAGAAAACCCGGAGCTGTATGACTGGACCGGTCACCGCAATGCCCCGTCGCGGACTATGGCGACGAGGCGCCGCAGGACGGCTAGTACGAGATCATCATGCTGACGGAATGCATCGCACCCACACCCTGCCTGCGGGTCTAAGATGCTATTGCGAGGGCCGAGATTTTCGGCCTGCCTACCGAGATCGCCTTGGAGGGTGATCTCGCCTGGTAGCGGCGGCTGCAACTGGTTGATGTGATGCATGACGCCTCGGACGATCCCAAGGTGCGGCAGACGCCCGATGTCCTGGCCGGCGCCATTTGCAATGACATATCGACCATGCTGACGGATAGATTGTACGCCCAGGCAGGGCGGGGCAGCGATTATTTCTTCGGCGACGATTTCACCGCCATATGTACATGGCCTGTTTCTCGCAACTGGTGGCGCCCATGGCTGAGGCCGTGAACCCCATGCCGCATCGTCTGCGGTTGGCTTGCGAAGCGCTGGAGACGACGGTAATCGGTCCAATATTACTCGCCCACCGAGATAAGATGTACGCTGGCATTTAAGTTTGCCCCCTGACTTTTAAAATTAGGAGACTAATAGGGTGAAGATACTAGGCATTTCCGGCAGCCTGCAGGAAAGTTCATTCAAAACGGCGCTGCTGCGCACGGCGCAACAACTAGCACCCGCCGGCATGGAGATAGTGATCGCTGATCTCACTCGTATTCCGCCCTATAACGAAGATGTCTATGCCAAGGGCTTCCCCGGATCGGTGCGGACGTTTCGCGGGCAAATCGCCGCCGCCGATGGTCTGCTGATAGCGACGCCGGAATATAATTATTCTTATTCCGGGGTCTTGAAGAGCGCGATCGACTGGGCCTCCCGACCGCCGGAACAGCCTTTTGACGACAAGGCGGTGGCCGTGATGGGGGCCAGCGCCGGCCGCCTGGGCACGGCGCGGGCGCAATATCATCTGCGTCAGGTTTTTATCTTCCTCAATGGCCATGTGGTCAACAAGCCGGAAGTCATGGTCGGCGGCACTGGTCAGGCGTTTGATGAAAATGGCGCTCTGCGCGACGACGGCACACGGGACCTAATTGGCCAGCTATTAATCTCCCTACAGGACTTGAGCGGGCGCATCCACCTAAAAGCGGGGGCTCCAGATAAGAAAAGGGGGGGCCGCTGCCAGGTGCAGGGCAAGGAGAGACGAACTCAGGCTGCCCGTTTCTTACGGCGCCGCGCGAAGCAAAGGCCCAACAGGCCCAGGCCGAAAAGGGTCAAGGTAGTGGGTGCAGGGGTCGGCACTGGGGGCCGCCTTGACCAACGCCTCGATGCAAAACGCGGATATGCGCGGCGTCACGGTGTGCCGGACGGTCATGCCGTTGGGGGTTGTCAAAAATATCTGATTGCCAGTGGTAGAAACCCCCGGAGACACCTGACGGCAACAAGAACGAGGCGGCAAATTCAGCGGCGCTGCCGCCTCTACGCGCGATCAGGCCGGCGGGCAAGATCGATCCCGGAACTGCTCTAGATGTCACGGCGTTTCTGGGTCGCATTGTTATTTCGTCGTGGTGGGCCCGGACGATACCGAGGAGCAGGCCGGTGAATTTTCTGCTGTGCGTTTCTGCGCGTCAGTCGCGCAATTCCCGGCGCAGGATCTTGCCGACCGGGGATTTTGGCAATTCGTCGATGAAGTTGATCTGCCGGGGCACCTTGTAGGCAGCCAGATTTTCCCGGCAAAAAGCGATGACGTCCTCGGCGGTGACCTCCCTCCCAGGCATCTTAACCACGAATAGCCTGACCGCTTCATCCGCATGTTCGTCTGGCACCCCGATGCAGGCGGCTTCCAGCACGCCGTCCATGTTGGCGACCACCGCCTCGACTTCGTTGGGATAGACGTTAAAGCCCGAGACCAGGATCATATCCTTCTTGCGGTCGATGATCTTAAAGCGGCCTTCCTCGGTCAATATGGCGATGTCGCCGGTGCAAAAATATCCGTCCGCCGTGGTCACGGCTTCGGTGTCAATCGGCTTGCGCCAATAGCCCTGCATGACCTGTGGCCCTTTGACGCAAAGTTCGCCCGCCTCTCCCGCGGCCACCTCGGTGCCATTCTCGCCGCGCAGGGAGACGTCGGTGGAGGGCAAGGGGATGCCGATGGTCGCTGTGAATTCATCCTGCCCGGCCTGGTTGAAAGTCACCACGGGCGAGGTTTCCGACAGGCCATAGCCTTCGGTAATATGTAGGCCCGTGACCTCGCGCCATTTGTTGGAGATCGCCTCCTGGATTGCGGTGCCGCCGCCGCCCACCAGACGCAGGGATGAGAAATCAAGCTCGGCAAAGCCCGGTGTATGCAGCAGGCCATTGAACAGCGTGTTGACACCGGTTATGACCGAGAACTTCCAATTGGCCAGTTCCTTGACGAAACCCGGCATGTCGCGTGGGTTGGTGATCAGCACATTGCGTCCGCCCTTGGTGAAGAAGCACAGACAATTCACCGTCAGGGCAAAGATGTGATACAGCGGCAGGGCGGTGATCACCACTTCCTCGCGCTCGTGGATTCTAACGCCCAGAGGAATGGTAAATTGCAGGATATTGGCGACCAGATTGCGGTGGGTTAGCGCCGCGCCCTTGGACAAACCCGTGGTGCCACCGGTGTATTGCAGGTACAGCAGGTCCCCGCCCGTGATATCGACCGGGCTAAAGTCGAGCGTTTCGCCAATCGTCAGGGCGTCGGACAGCGTGACCACTCCTGACAGACGCGGGTCCACGGGCGGGCTGGGTAGGGCGCCGTTGCCGCAATCGCCCAGATTGGCGACGATTATATTCTTGATCTTGCTCTCGCCGATAATTTCAGCCAGCACGGGTGTCGAGCCCGAAAAGATGACGATGGTATCGGTGTCCGCGTCGTTAAGCTGATGGAGCAATTCGCGCGGGGTATACAGTGGGTTGACGTTGACCTGCACCAGACCGGCCCGCATGTTGGCGAACATGGTTACGGGAAAGGCCATGATGTTGGGTGTCATGATGGCCACTCGGTCGCCCTTTTTCAGGCCCAGTTCCCCTTGTAAATAGGCCGCTAGGTCTTCCGACAACCGGTCGATGTCGTTAAAGCTTAAATTCGCGCCAAAATTACAGAATGCTGGCGCATCGCCATATTTGGCGATGGCTTCCTGGGACAGGGCCCAGGCGGACGGATAGGCATCG
>CAUZBE010000046.1:0-12395 GCA_963577885.1 Alphaproteobacteria bacterium | reverse complement strand
GAGACAACCTTGATGTCGGGCTGAGCAAACTTAATACAGTTCTTGGCGAAGGCTTTTTGCACCGCCATATAGGCATAGTGCCGGATGACAATCTAGCGGCCCGGCTTAGACATGAATTTGGCGCGAACGACCAAGCCGTAGTCATCAATCTCCAAAATGCCTTGGGATTTGAACGGCTGTAGGAAATCCTCGCCAATCTCAGTATTTTCCAATAGCTATTGCCCCACCTTCTTGAGGACCTTGCGGACCTTCTCGATGTCAGTGTCGAAGCTGATGCGAAAACGCAGATTCATGATCGCCCAATCGCGGCTGCAGTTAGCCAGCATGTGGATTTCGCCAAATGGGACCGTGTTGACTGCGCCCCGATGATGACGCAGTTGGAACGAACGGATCGAGATTATCTCGACCGACCCCTTCACCGCGCCGACACCAACATATTTGCCGAGCCTGAAGGCATCATCAAGCAGAAAAAAAACACTTGATACGTTGTCGCTAACCAGGGCCTGGGATCCGAAGCCGACGGACAAACCGACCACACCAGCGCCGGCGAGGACGGGCCAAATATTGACGCCCGGCGCCGATAGAATAATCGTGAATGCGATGACGGCTAGGGTGATTTGGATGCTTTGCTTGATCAATGGCAACAGGGTTCGGATATCGCCACAGCCGTTCTCTCCCACCAACCACCACCAAAAAAACCACCCAGCGTTTCCGCCAAGCAGCTCTTCTATCGCCCAACGCCCCTGCTAATCAGTAGCAGCGCAATTGGTTAAGTAGTTAGCGCGAATAATACTCGACGACGAGGTTCGGTTCCATGGTGACCGGGTAGGGGACCTCGGCTAATTTGGGCGTGCGGACGAAGGTGCCCCGGCGTTTGCCAAAATCTACCTCCATATACTCCGGTACGTCCCGTTCAGGGGAATCCATAGCTTCGAGGACCAGGATCATCTCGCGGGATTTTTCCTTAACCTCGATCACGTCGCCTTCCGAAACTCGATAGGAGGGGATGTTCACCCGACTGCCGTTAACCAGAACATGGCCGTGATTGATAAACTGCCGGGACGAGAAAACCGTGGGGACGAATTTCATGCGGTAGACCACCGCGTCCAGGCGCCGCTCCAACAAACCGATCAAACCTTCGGTCGCGTCACCCTTGACCTTTACCGCCTCGTCATAGGTGCGGCGGAATTGTTTTTCCGTAATGTTGCCGTAATAGCCGCGCAGCTTTTGCTTGGCGGCCAGTTGAATGCCGTAATCAGAAGGTTTGCGCCGGCGCATCTGGCCGTGCTGCCCCGGGGGATAATCGCGCTTGTTTACCGGGCTTTTCGGCCGGCCCCAGAGGTTTTCGCCCAAGCGGCGGTTCAACTTGTATTTCGAGCGCAATCGCTTCGTCATCTAATTCCGTCTCTCAGCAAAAAAGGCAATATACGCGGGCGCTGGTTACCGGCCAATCCAAAGCATGGGGCGCGCAAGGTGGCGCGAGTTATACCAACCCATGAGCGCAAGTCAAATGGCAAATCCCGATAATAAGGGCAAGGCGGGCCCCAATGGGACGCGCTCAATCATCAACGTCAAGATCCTTTCGGATCAGAGCCGAAATGACACCGTGCAGACTGCGCACTTCCTGGCCAGTCAATTCGGCGCGCCGGAAGATATTACGCAGGTTGCGCATCATGGAAGGCCGCTTTTCCGGGGGTTTGAGAAAGCCATGGCGGGTAAGCTCGGCTTCCAAACGGTTCTCGAAGAAATGCAGCTCGTCCAGTGTTACGGACAGGCTGTCGCCCGCCTCCGCCGGCGCCGGCAGAGGGCCGGAGGTATACCATTCGTAGGCGACCAGCAACACGGCCTGGCCCAGGTTGAGGGAGGAAAAAGCAGGATTGGCCGGAATTTGAATGAGTGTTTGCGCCAGTGTGGCGTCGTCATTGTCCAGGCCCGCCTTCTCGCCACCAAACAGGATACCGACCTTTTGCCCCTGTCTCAGACGGCGGTGCATATCCGCTACCGCGGCCCGGGGCGTCAGACAGGGTTTTTCCATTTCCCGGGCACGGGCCGTGGTCGCATAAACGCCGTGCAGATCGGCTACGGCGGCCGGGCTATCACCATACAGCACCGCCCCGTCCAGTACGTCATCGGCCCGGCTGGCCATGGCGCTGGCGCGTGCGTTGGGCCAGCCATCGCGTGGGGCGACCAAGCGCAATTGATCCAGGCCGAAATTCTTCATAGCCCGGGCCGCGGCGCCGATATTCTCGCCCATCTGCGGCCGCACCAGGATCACCGTCGGGGCGAGACCAACCACGACGGCCGGTTTGGTTGAATCGGTGCCGGCCACGGTAAGCTGCTAGGGCGCCTTGGCGCCGTCCTTGAACAGTTTAAATCTGATCGAGTCCAACAGGGCCTGGAACGAGGCATCCACGATGTTGGGCGATACCCCCACCGTGAACCAGCGCCGGCCCTGGCTCTCTGCGCTTTCGATCAGAACGCGGGTGACCGCGCCGGTACCGCCGTAGAGAATTCGGACCTTGAAATCCACCAGTTCCAAATCGGCGATATTCGGGGCAAAGCGGCCTGTATCCTTGCGCAAGGCATTGACCGGGCCATTGCCTTCAGACATGGACATGATCTCGCGGCCATCCACCGATAGCTTCACGGTCGCTTCCGATACGGTAATCAGCGCGCCTTTTGCGTTATGGCGCCGCTCTACCATGACTCGAAAGCCCATGACGTCGAAATAATCCGGCACATCGCCCAGGACACGCGGCGCCATCAATTCAAAACTCGCCTCGGCTCCATCATAGGCATAGCCCCCAAACTCCCGCTGTTTCACCTCTTCCAGCAGACGATCGACCTCGGGGTGTTTGGGATCAATCTCGATACCGATCTCGGCCAATCGGGCCAAAATGTTGGAGCGGCCCGCCTGATTGGAGACCAAGACCTGACGTCTGTTGCCGACCAATGTTGGATCTATATGCTCGTAGGTCTGGGGATTTTTTAGTACGACGGAGACATGCAAACCATCCTTGTGGGAAAAGGCCGAGGCCCCAACATAAAGTGCTTGGCGTGCTAGCGCCCGGTTCAACAACTCATCGAGCAAATGCAAGGTCGCGGTCAAATGGCGCAATCCTTTGGCATCGGTACCGGTTTCAAAATTCTCGAAAAACCCGGGCTTCAGGCTCAAGGTGGGGATTAGGGCGACTAAATCCACATTGCCGCAGCATTCACCCAAACCGTTCAGGCTACCTTGAATATGGCGCACCCCGGCCTGCACCGCCACCAGACTGCCCGCAATGGCGTTGCCCGTGTCGTTATGGCAATGGATGCCCAGATGATCGCCGGGGATATGGGTCGCGACCTCGCCGACAATACGGGCGAATTCATGGGGCAGGGTACCGCCATTGGTGTCGCACAACACGATCTAACGGGCCCCGGCATCCAGGGCCGATTGCAGGCAGGCCAGGGCTAAATCCGGGTTCGCCCTGTAGCCATCAAAGAAATGTTCCGCATCGGACAGCGCCTCGTGCCCCTTGGCGATACTGGCGGCCATGGAATTGCCAATCATCGCCACATTCTTGGATTTCTCGATACCCAGGGCCACGTCAACGTTATAATCCCAGGTCTTGCCCATCAAATAGACCGCCCCTACCCGCGCGCCCAGAACCGCCGCTAGGCCGGGATCATTGTCAGCACTGCGGCCCGGCCTTTTGGTCATGCTAAAGGCAGTGAATGTGGCGCGTTCCAGGTTCGGCAGATTTTCGAAAAAGCTGGTATAGGTGGGATTGGCGCCGAGCCAGCCGCCTTCAATATAGTCCACGCCCAGACGATCCAAGGTTTTGGCAATGGCGCGCTTGTCCTCGACCGAGACATCGACGCCGGACCTCTGCGCCCCGTCCCGCAAGGTCGCATCAAAGATGTAGAGGTGTTCTTTCACCATCTCTCTAACCTCCCCGCCGCCAGGTGGTGGCGCCGGCGCCGTCTTCCAATACGATACCTTGGCCCACCAGTTCGTCGCGAATGCGGTCAGATGTTGCGAAATCCCTGTCCTGGCGCGCCTGACGCCGCTGTTCGATCAACCCCTCAATCGCTTCAACCGTCAGATCGCCATCACCCCCCTGCCCCTGGAACCAGGCTTCCGGCGCGGCTTGTAATAGGCCCAATACTTCGCCTACCGCTTTTACCGAAGAGGCCGCGGCTCGGTCACCGGCCATGGCTTGATCGGCCAGGCTATGCATCTCAGCGATGGCCTTGGGCGTGTTCAGGTCATCGCACAACGCAGCCTCCACCGCTTCGGGCAGATCGGTGGCGGCGTCCGCATCGCCAACGGCACGGTACCACCGGTTCAGAATGCGCCGGGACTCGGCCACCAATTCCTTAGTGAAGTCCAACGGTTGACGATAATGCGCCGAGAGCAATGTTAAGCGGATGGCTTCACCCGGTTGCTCCGCCAATAAATCATGCACTGTCAAAAAATTGCCCAAGGATTTAGACATCTTTTCGCCGCCAACCGTAACGTGGCCATTATGCATCCAATAGTTCGCGAAGGGGGCGCCGTCATGGGCGCAGATGCTTTGCGCCAGTTCATTCTGGTGATGGGGAAACACCAAATCGATGCCGCCGCCATGAATATCAAAGGTCTCACCCAGTAAAGCTTCCGCCATGACTGAACATTCCATATGCCAGCCGGGCCGACCCTTGCCCCAGGGGCTATCCCAGCCGGGCTGTTGTTCCGTAGATGGCTTCCACAGCACGAAGTCCATGGCATTGCGCTTATAGGGCGCCACGTCAACCCGGGCGCCCGCGATCAACTCATCCTGGTTACGCCGGGAGAAAACACCGTAGTCGGCCATGGACGAGGTATCGAACAGGACGTGTCCATCGGCGGCATAGGCATGGCCCTTGGCGATCAACGTCTCGGTCATGGCGACCATGCCGTCCACATATTCCGTGGCCCGGGGCTCGTGATCAGGGGGCAAGGCATTCAAGGCCGCCATGTCGTCATGGAAAACCTGCGTAGTCTTCGTCGTCACTTCGGCGATGCTCTGCCCACGCGCCTCCGCCCGATCCATGATCTTATCATCAATGTCAGTGATATTTCGCACATAGATAACGGCGGCATAGCGGCGGCGCAGCAGGCGCACAAAACTATCGAAGACTACTACCGGCCTGGCATTGCCTACATGGGCAAGGTCATAAACCGTGGGGCCACAGACATATAGACGCACCGTATCGGCCCGCAGGGGCACAAAAGTTTCCTTGCTTCGCGTGGCGGTATTATGAATTTGCAACGGTGTCTGCATTGTGGCCATCGGGAACGGTACCGTCGATTAATTTAAGATGCTGTGTTTAGTTCGTGCCGGAATTTTCCACGGCGCGGCGCCTTTTTAGGTCAGGCGCAACATCAGGACGTACAGGCTATACTAATGCCGTCCCCGCCGGCGTAAAAGCCCAGCAAGCGCACAATTCGCAGATACTGATCTTTGCGCGACGTCACGGCAAGCATCCCATTTATATCGCTCCACGAGCGTCCGCGCCCTTATAGCGCCCGGCTGCAGGGGAAGTCCAGCGACGAGGATCGTAAAATGCTGGCGAAGCGGTGATGCTTGCTGGATAATAGCGACAAGCAGGTTTGCTAAATGGATACGGAGGAAACCAATAATGTCGCTTAAAGATAAATGTGCAGTCACCGGTGTTGGCGAGACGGCATATTCGAAGAATTCCGGCAAATCGGTCGTGGCGTTGCAGATGGAAGCATCCCTGAAGGCGATCGCGGACGCAGGGCTGAAGCCCACCGATATTGACGGCGTGATCCCGTACGGCAATCTCGATGTGGTGGCGGAGGAATTCATCACCAATCTGGGCATCCAGGATCTGCGCTTCTCGGCCACCACGCCGCTGGGTGGGGCCAGTTGCGTCGCCGCAATCCAGGCGGCCGTATCGGCCTTGGTAACCGGGGTCGCCAATCATGTGCTGATCCCGATCGGGCGCAACGGCTCCTCGGGTGAGCGCATTGGCGCGCGGGCCGCCGACCTGCCACAGTTCCGTACCATCGGCGAATTCGAAATGCCGTCCGGTAATATCGCGCCACCACAGATCTACGCGCACATGGCGCGGCGGCATATGGAAATGTACGGCACCACCTCGCGCCAGTTGGCCGAGATCGCGGTGACGGTGCGTTCCAACGCTATCCTGAACGACAACGCTGTGATGCAAAAACCCATGACGATCGAGGATCATCAGAATTCGCGGATGATTTCCGACCCCTTGCGCCTGTTCGATTGCTGCCTAGAAAGCGACGGCGGCGCGGCCGTGGTAATCTCCACGACCGAACGGGCCAAGGATCTGGCGCACAAGCCGATTTACATCATGGGCGTGGCGGAGGGCCATCCCGACTCCCCCTCGGCCATCACCCAGCGCCCGGACATCACCACCCTTGGCACGGCCAAGGCGGCGCCGCGGGCGTTTGGCATGGCGGGTGTCACCCCAAAAGATATCGACGTGGCCGAAATTTACGACTGCTTCACCTATATCGTGATGTGCCAGTTGGAAGATCTCGGTTTTTGCAAGAAAGGCGAAGGCGGAGATTTCGTCTCCAACGGCCGCATCGCCCTGGACGGCGAACTGCCCATAAACACCCACGGCGGCTTGCTCTCGCAATCCCACATCATCGGGATGAACCACGTCTGTGAATTGGTCAAACAGCTACGCGGGACGGGCGGTAAGGCGCAGGTAGCCAACGCCGAAGTTGGCCTGGTTACCGGGTATGGCGATATGGGAGATGGCGCTGTCGCCATCATGCGGAACTAAGGCAATGTCAAATACGCTGCCAGATACATATGATAAACCCATGCCGCCCCTGAACCGGGACAGCAAACCATTCTGGGACAGCATGCAGGAACACGCCATGCGTCTGCAACGCTGTGCCGATTGCGGCAAGGTCCGCCATTATCCGCGCCCTGTTTGCGATAGCTGCTATTCCATGGAAGCAGATTGGGTGCGGGCCAGCGGCAACGGCAGGGTGCATAGCTGGACTATCTCCCACCATGCCTTTCATCCCGGCTTTTTAGGCAACCTGCCGCTAATGCTGCTAACCGTGGATTTAGATGAAGGCGTCCGTATCTGCGCCCAGGCTAGGGACATAGTGCCAGAAAAACTTAGTGTCGGGATGCCAGTCCTATTGGACTATGAGGACGCCACTGACAAGCTGACCCTGCCCGTATTCCGCCCGGCCTGATAGACCTAACCAATCAGCAGATCACAGTTTGCCGCGCTTGCCAAAAGACTGGTAGACGGGATAATATTGACAGGCGCCGAGGACAGAGCAGTTGCACCTTTCGGCTTGTCAGCGTCTGTATATAGACTATGTCTTCCAACCTGGAACAATATCCATGTTTATTAATGCACTTAGTTTTTGGGGAGAAAGATTATGACTGCTGAATTAACGATGTTGTCTTGTGCCGTGGTTTTAGCCTTTGTCCAGATGTTGGTGGCACTTCTATTAACTATGCTGGAGGTAGGACTACCCGCGCTGGCGGGCAACCGGGACGGCGTGAAGGCAACCGGAATGGCTGGCCGTGCCAAGCGGGCCCATGCCAACATGCTGGAAAATCTGGTCCTGTTCGCCGTGTTAGTGCTGATTGTGCAAATAGCCGGGCTGAATAATGCCAACACCGCCCTCGGCGCTCAAATATTCGTCCTGGCCCGGCTCGTCCACGGCGTAATCTATGTGGTCGGTGTACCCTGGCTGCGTACCGTCGCCTGGGCCGTCTCTGTTGCCGGCTTGGTGATGATCGCCCTGCCCATAGTCACTGCATAGATTTCGACCTGATCATCGCCGGGCTTTGCATCGCCTGACGATGATCACCAACTTCGGGCAATGGACAGCTCTACCAGACGTCATCGTACCGTCCCAGGATCTCTCCCCCCAAACCGAGTCAGGGCACGTCCCCGGCCCGGTTGCACGGTTATAGCCTGATCGGCGACAGCCAGTTTGACGTAGCCATCACCGCGCGGCTTCGGACAGAGCATCGGCAATAATATTGTTTGGGTACCCAACAATATTCGGCTATAATTTGGAGGCCGGATTTGCAACAGCGCTGTTGGAGAGAAACCGTGAAAACTGTCCTTTCCTTGATGGTCAATGGTGTCGCACGTGACGATGTGGTTCCCGATAACATGTTGCTGGTTGATTACCTGCGCGAGAAGGCAGGTCTGACAGGAACCAAGATCGGATGTGATGGCGGCGAATGTGGCGCCTGCACGGTATTGATCGACGACCGGCCACGCCACGCCTGCCTCACCCTCGCGTCGACTTGCCAGAACGCCAGGGTCGAAACCGTGGATGGCTTATCCCGCGACGGCCGATTAACGGCCATCCAACGCGGCTTTCACGAAAAGCTGGGTTCGCAATGCGGATTTTGCACTCCGGGCATGATCATGGCCTCGGAAGCGCTATTGCGCCGCAATCCCGATCCCAGCGAAGGGGAGATCCGCGACGCCCTGGCCGCGAATATCTGCCGCTGCACGGGCTACGTCAAAATCATCGAGGCGGTACAGTTCGCGGCACGGGAGCTAGCGGCATGAATAAGATCGCCCCCATCCAGTCCATCGGTATCCCCAAACCCCTGGTAGACGGCCCGGAAAAGGCAACCGGCAGGGCCATGTTCGCCGCTGATTTTCAGGCGGCGGATGCACTTGTCGGTCGCATTCTGCGCAGCCCCGTGGCCCACGCCAACATCATCGCCATAAATACCGCCAAGGCCGAGGCCCTCCCGGGCGTAATGGCCGTGGTGACGGAGGCCGATTGCGCCGATAGCTATGGCGTCCTACCCATCGCTATGAACGAATGGGCCTTGGCCCGTCACCGGGTCCGCTATCGCGGCGAACCGGTGGCGGCGGTGGCAGCGGTCGATGTTGCCACGGCGCAGCGGGCGTTAGACCTAATCGTTGTAACCTACGAAGAACTGCCCGCCTATTTCACGGCCGCCGAGGCCCGCGCCGAGGGCGCGATGGATCTACACGAAGACAAGCCCGGCAATATTGAGCGCGAAGTGGAATTTGATCTAGGTGATGTGGACACCGACATGGCAGCCGCCGACCTGGTGCGTGAAATTGAGGTCCATTGCACCGAAGTCTGCCAGGCCCAGATGGAGCCCCACGCCGCCTTTGCCGAATATGACGCGGCGCGGGAGCAGTTAACCATCCGGCCCTCGACCCAGGTGCCATTTTATGTGCACAAAATGCTGGCCCGCACCATGGATATGGCGGATTCCCATATCCGGGTGATTAAGCCTCATATCGGTGGCGGCTTTGGCTGTCGCACGGAAACCCTGCAAAGTGATCTAATTGCTGGTTTATTGGCGCGCAAGGCCCGCGGCACGGTCAAGGTAGTGTTAAGTCGTGAAGAAACCTTCATCACCCATCGTGGCCGGCCTGAAACCGATATCAAGATGAAGGTAGGCATGAAAAAGGATGGCACCATTACCGCCGTTGACTTCTCCGCCCAGCAGCGGGGCGGTGCCTACAGTGGCTATGGCATCGTGACTATTTTATATGCGGGTTCGTTGATCTATGGCATTTATGATATCGTATCAGTCCGCTTTCACGGTTATCGCGTACTAACAAATACTCCGCCTTGTGGCGCGTTTCGCGGCCATGGCACGGTGAAGACACGCTTCGCCTTTGAAAGTCTGATCGACGGCATGGCGATGGAACTGGGCCTGGATCCCTTTGCCGTACGCCGGGCTAATCTGTTGGTGGCCCCGACCATGACCGAGAATGATTTGCTGGTGAACAGTTATGGTCTGGACCAGTGCCTGGATTGGGTCGAAAAAGCCAGTGGCTGGAAACAGCGCAAGGGAAAATTAGCGCTTAATAAAGGCTTGGGCATGGCCTGCTCGCACTATATATCCGGCGCTTCCAAGCCCAAACATTGGACCGGCGAGCCCCATGCGACAATCCATTTACGCGTCGATTGGGATGCCTCGATCACCCTGTTGACCGGGGCTGCCGAGATTGGCCAGGGCTCCTCTACCGTGATGGCGCAATGTGTCGCGGAAACCCTTGGGGTGGACATGGGCCGCATTCGGGTCATCGCTTCCGACAGCGCCCTAACGCCCAAGGATAATGGCTCCTATTCGTCGCGAGTCACCTTCATGGTGGGTAACGCCGCCATCGATGCGGCGCAAAATCTGAAAGCCGTATTGATCCGGGCCGCCGCCAGAAAGCTAGAAATTGCGCCGGAAGATGTGGAATGCCTGGGCGAGGTCTATCGTGGTGGCAAACAGGATCAGGGTCTGACCTTCGATGAAGTGGTCATGGATGCCCTAACCGGCGAAGGCACCCTGGCGGTCAAGGGGACCTACGACACGCTGCCCGAATCCTGGGGTGGCCGGAAGTACCGCGGCGCAGCGATTGGCGGCACCATGGCGTTCAGCTATGCCGCCCAAGTAGTCGAGGTTACAGTTGATCCCCACACGGCGGAGATTACGGTGGATAAGGTTTGGGTCGCCCATGATTGCGGTAAGGCGTTGAACCCCCTGGCCGTGGAGGGTCAGGTCCAAGGTTCTGTCTGGATGGGCATGGGGCAAGCCTTGTCGGAGGAGGCCCGCTATCACGAAGGTCTGCCACTACATGCCAACATGCTGGATTACCGGGTCCCCACGATAATTGAATCCCCCCCCATCGAAGTTGGCATTATCGAGGCCAACGACCCCCATGGCCCGTTCGGCGCGAAGGAAGCCGGCGAGGGCTCTTTGACCGGCTTCCTGCCAGCCTTAACCAATGCGGTTGCCGACGCCATGGGCGTGCGGGCGACGGAACTTCCCCTAACCCCGGACCGGTTACTGGAACTACTGGAGAAGAAGGCCCGGGGCGAGCGGGCGGCGGGCGCAACCGATGGGGCGGCCGCCTAATGGAATTGCTTCCCGATATGCATGTACACCACCCGGTGACGGTGGAAGAGGCGGTTGCATTGCATGCGGCGGCGGCGGCCGGGCGCTATCTGGCGGGGGGCAGCGACCTTCTCGTCAACATTCGCCGGGGCATCGAACAGCCGGACAGCCTAGTCTACCTGAACGGCATTAACGAGATGCATGCGATCACGAATGTGGATGATGGCCGTTCCGGCCGGATCAGCATTGGCGGCGCGGTAACCCTGCGCGAATTAGCCGAAAGCAGATTTCTGCGGGAAAATTTCCTGGCCGTGGTGCAGGCTGCCGGGCAAGTGGCCGGCCCCAGCCATCGGGAATACGGCACCTTGGGTGGTAACCTGTGCCTCGATACCCGTTGCGTCTTTTATAATCAGAGCGAATGGTGGCGCGCCGCCAACAATTATTGCCTAAAGTATCGCGGTGATATCTGTCATGTCGCACCGGGCGGCAAAATATGCTTCGCGGCCTTTTCCGGCGATGTGGCCCCAGCCCTGCTGCTGTTTGATGCCGAGGTGGAATTGGCCGGCCCGAATGGCCGTCGCCGGATTGCCCTGGCCGCGCTGTACCGCAACGACGGCATGGACCATCTGACCCTGGCGGACGACGAATTGCTAGTCGCGGTGCATATTTCAAAGCATCCCTCGCCCACGCCGTCAGGCTACGCCAAATCCCGGGTCCGTGGTTCCATCGATTTTCCGCTGGCGGGCGTCGCCGTGCGTATGGACATGCAGGGCAAAGAAATAGCTGATCTGCGCGTTGCCCTGACCGGCGTTTCCCCCCTGCCCTTTCTGGTGCGTGGCTTGGAAAAATTTTTAGGCCGCCGGGCTGATGACGCCTGCCTGGAAGAATTGCGTGACGCGGTGCGTGGCCAGGCCAAAGCCATGAAAACTAGCATGACCCCACCGCACTACCGACGCCGGGTCGCCGGCGCCCTAGCACAAAAATTGGCGGAATCTATTCTCTAGAGACCGTCAGGCTGGGGTGCAAAATTTGGTCGCCGATGGCGATCCCGAGACGACGGCTGAGCGCACCGTTTATTTCCAATACCGCCTTGGCGGCATCCTGCGGCGCAATCGGCGTCAAGGAATGCGGCTGGGCATTATGGTGCACATACACAATACGGCCGTCGCCGGCGATAAACAGCATATCCAAGGGTACCAGGGTATTTTTCATCCAAAAGCTATGCCGGCGGCTGTCAGGAAAAATGAATAGCATTCCGGCATCCTTCGCCAGAACCGGCCGATGCATCAGGCCTTTTCGTCTGGCTTCTGTCGTCGCGGCCAATTCCACATGAAATTGATGGCGCGCCTGGGCCGTCACAATCGTTACCTCATCGATAGGCCCGCCGGCGGCCCCCGCCGCAAGCAGTTGGCCCCATAGCAACATATTCGCCAATAGCGGCCGGAAAATCATACGTGAATAGTTCCCGCGTACTGCCATAATCACCCTTTAACGTCTCAATTATCCATCCTA
>CAUZBE010000045.1:0-12448 GCA_963577885.1 Alphaproteobacteria bacterium | reverse complement strand
CACCAGAGCTGACAGATGTCTTCGTCAGGGAATACACCGAGGAGGTCAATCGTATTCGAGCGAAGGCCTCTGCCTCCCATGCCGAAGCGAATAGGCGCCGGACCTCTTTGGAGACACAGATTGGGAACCTTGTCGATTCCGTTGCCGCCGGTCGGGTAAGTCCTGCCTTGCTTGATCGATTGGAACAGCGTGAGGCTGAGCTGGATCAGATCAAGATCGAGCTCACGGCGCCACCGCCTGACCCGGTCCGCATTCACCCCAACATCGCCAGTTACTATGTCGACAAGGTTCGTGGCCTTCGGGATGGCCTCACCCAGGCGGATACCCGGGAAGAGGCTTCGGGCATCATTCGCGGCCTCGTCGATGAGATCCGTCTTCATCCCATCGACGGAAAACTGCAGATTGAGCTAAAAGGCGATCTGGCCACCCTCGTTGGGTTCGCGGACCAGTATGACCCTGATACTAAAAAGCCCGGATCTACTGGGAATCCGGGCAGTACGAAATGGTTGGTTGCGGGGGCGCGCAACGATATGCTAGCCAAGCCCCAAGGGGCACTTGGCAAACTGGAAGATCTCGCCCTATGGCTGGCAGCCTGGCAGGGGCGTGAAATACCAGAGTTGGGTAAGGTCCAGGTTTTAGTCTTTGCCGGTAATCATGGGGTGGTGGCGCAGGGCGTGTCCGCCTTTCCGGCGGCGGTTACGGCGCAAATGGTGGGCAACTTCGCCGCCGGCGGCGCCGCCATCAATCAACTCTGCGCGGTGGCTGGGGCGGAATTAAAGGTCCTGGATATGGAGCTGGATAATCCGACCGTCGATTTCACACAGGGCCCGGCGCTGAGTTGGGAAGAATTCCTTGACGCCTTCCGCCAGGGCATGGCGCAGGTGGACGGCGATGCCGATCTGGTTTGTATCGGCGAGATGGGCATCGGCAACACCACCGTGGCCGCGGCGCTTTCCCACGCGCTTTATGGCGGCCAGGCGCGGGATTGGACCGGGCGTGGCACCGGCGTGGATGACGCGGGCCTGGCGCGTAAGGCCCAGGCCGTGGCCAAGGGCCGGGCCCGGCATGAGGATATCATGGATGACCCCTTGGAAATCGCGCGCTGCTTGGGCGGGCGGGAATTGGCCGCCATGGCCGGCGCGGCCCTGGCGGCGCGGCGGGCCAGTACTCCCGTGCTGATCGACGGTTATGTGGCCTCGGCCGCCCTAGCGCCCCTGTATGCGGAGGCACCGGACTTCCTGGCTCATTGCTGGGCCGCCCATGTCTCGGCCGAGCCTGGGCAGATCCGGTTATTGCAAAAGATGGGCCTGTTGCCGCTGCTGGATTTGGGCATGCGCCTGGGCGAAGCGTCGGGCGCTGCCACGGCGATCCTGCTATTGCGCGCCGGCTGCGCGACGCATGCCGGCATGGCCAGCTTCGCTGCCTCCGGGGTAGCGGAAAAATCAGATTAAACGGTTAGGCGATTTTTAAATGTTCGGTCCGGTCCAGCCGGGCCATGGTTTCGGCCGTCAGCAGACCAAGGACGGCCCAGAAGATCAGGTTGGAAGCGAGGCTGGCGGTAGCAAAACCCGCCGCCAGGGTGGCAGGCACGTCACTGCCCAGGCCTGTTAGATGGGGCGCGCCATAGATGTGCGGCAGGGCGATCAGCAGCACGCCCGGCAGCCGCCATATCAGGGCACGGCTGAGAAATGTCAGGGCAATGCCGCCCGCCGTGAACAACGCTGTGGAAAGCCACCAGGTTTGCCGCGCCAACAGTACGCCTGCTGGCATGCCAGGCAACTCCGGAGGTAGGCCCAGGGCCGGGGCCAGATTGACGGAGATGAAGCCGCCCAGGCCCCAAACGACGCCCTGGCGCCAGTTGGCCACGGGGCGAAGGGCGAATATCGCCGCTAATACCAGGCCCAGGCCGACGCCGATCAGGATGTTCGATAGCAGGGAATACAATATCCGTTCCGGGCCATCGGCAGGCATCCATGCCGCCGCCTTGTTCCCTTGATCACTGACCGCTGGGTGGTGGCTGGCTGGGGCCTTTGCCGCGTGATCATGACGTTCATTTTCGAATTTTTCCGCCGCAAAAATTAGAGGGTAGACCTTCATGGTTTGCAGCCCTGTCAGGGCGGTGCCAGCAATGATGCCGGCGAACAAGGCGCTGATCAAAATGCTTCGAAAACCCCCCACGGCAATGCCTGGTGCGGTATCGAATTAATGGCAGGGCGCCGCGATGCCGTGCCGGGAATCATGTGCGGCGTTGTGAATAACCGATGGATGCGAAAACGCTACGCCAATAAACAGCGCTAATCCCAACAAGGCGGCAAAACCAGCCTGCATAACCTGTGTCGTCCGCGTCTGCGCGGCGGCTGTAGGATCGGCAAATTTTATCGGCGTCATGCGCGTATTCTCCTGAAAACTGATATATCCCATTTAGCCCATAGAATACTTCCGTCGGTCATGATTACAAAGAAAATTTGGATCAGTTGCGTTCTCGCCCCGACCCATCAACCGGCGACGTCAGGCTCGGGAGGTTGGCACTAACCAATATGGTCTTTTTTTAGGGTGATCAGCCTGCGCGGCCCGGTACATTCGTGCTATCAAATGGTCTGGTGTAACAACACCCCATTGGGGAGGCGATAGGTTCATGCAAGACATCTTGCGTCAGCTTGAGGTGAAGCGCGCCGCGGCGCGGGCCGGCGGCGGCGAAAAACGTATCCAGGCGCAACATGCCAAGGGCAAACTGACGGCACGGGAGCGGTTGGAATTCCTGCTCGATCCCAACTCGTTCGAGGAATATGATATGTTCGTCGAGCATCGCTGTGAAGATTTTGACATGGCCGAACAGCGCATACCCGGCGATGGTGTAGTCACTGGTTGGGGCACGATCAATGGCCGTCTAGTCTTTGTCTTCAGCCAGGATTTCACCGTCTTCGGCGGTTCCTTGTCCGAGGCCCATGCGGAAAAGATCTGTAAGATCATGGACCAGGCCATGAAAACCGGGGCACCGGTAATCGGCCTGAATGATTCCGGGGGCGCCCGGATCCAGGAAGGCGTCGCCTCGTTGGGCGGATATGCGGAGGTTTTTCAGCGCAACGTCCTGGCCTCGGGCGTGGTGCCGCAGATCTCAGTTATCATGGGCCCCTGCGCCGGCGGGGCGGTTTATTCGCCCGCCATGACTGACTTCATCTGCATGGTCAAGGATAGCTCTTACATGTATGTCACCGGCCCGGATGTGGTCAAGACGGTGACCCAGGAAGAGGTAACCCATGAAGAACTAGGGGGCGCCTCGACCCATAGCCGGAAATCCGGTGTCGCCGACCTGGCCTTTGAAAATGATGTGGAGGCTCTTGGCCAGATCCGTCGGCTGTTCGATTTCCTGCCTCTGTCGAACCGGCAGGGTGTGCCGCACCGGCCCACCGACGACCCGATCGACCGGGTGGAAAGCTCGTTAGATACCTTGGTGCCGGCCAACCCGAACAAGCCCTATGATATCAAGGAATTGCTGGAAAAAGTGTTGGACGACGGCGATTTCTATGAAATTCAACCGGATTTCGCCGGCAACATCATCATTGGCTTTGGCCGGATCGATGGTGCCACGGTCGGCTTTGTGGCCAATCAACCCATGGTGCTGGCCGGGTGCCTGGATATTGATTCGGCCCGCAAAGGCGCCCGCTTCGTACGATTCTGCGACTGCTTTGAAATTCCCATCGTGACCTTCGTGGATGTACCCGGCTTCCTGCCTGGCACGGCCCAGGAGTTCGGCGGTATCATCATGCATGGCGCCAAGCTGTTGTACGCCTATGCCGAGGCAACGGTGCCCAAGGTTACGGTGATCACGCGCAAGGCTTATGGCGGGGCCTATGACGTCATGGCCTCGAAACATCTGCGCGGGGATGTCAATTTTGCTTGGCCCACGGCCGAGATAGCCGTGATGGGGGCAAAAGGCGCGGTAGAGATCATTTTCCGCTCGGAACTGGGTAATCCGGGCCGGATAGAGGCACTAACCCAGGAATATGGCGAGACCTTCGCCAACCCCTTCATCGCAGGCAAACGCGGTTATATCGATGATGTCATCATGCCCCACAACACGCGCCGGCGGCTGGCCAGGGCATTGACCATGTTGAAGAACAAAAAGCTCGAAAACCCCTGGAAAAAACACGGCAACATTCCCCTCTGACAAAATGCCAAGCCAACCCGTGAAAGTATTGCATTGATGTTTGCTAAAATTCTTATTGCCAATCGCGGCGAAATCGCCTGTCGGGTCATCCGCACGGCCCGGGCTATGGGCATCGCCACCGTTGCCGTCTATTCCGAGGCGGATGCCGATGCCCTGCATGTGGAAGCGGCGGACGAGGCGATCCTGATCGGCCCGGCGCCGGCGGCCGAAAGTTATCTGGTCAGCGAACGGATCCTCGATGCTGTCAGGCGCAGCGGGGCCGATGCGGTCCATCCGGGCTATGGCTTCCTATCGGAAAATCCGGGCTTTGCAGAGGCCCTGGCCGAGATGGGCGTGACTTTTATAGGCCCACCCGTGGGGGCGATCGAAGCCATGGGTGATAAGATCGCATCTAAGAAGTTGGCGCAGGCGGCCGGCGTCAATTCGGTGCCTGGCCATTTGGAGGTGCTGGCGGACGCCGATGAGGCGGTCCGGGTGGCGGGTGATCTGGGTTATCCCGTGATGTTGAAAGCCTCGGCGGGAGGCGGAGGTAAGGGCATGCGGGTTGCCTATAACGGGGCCGAAGCGCGGGAAGGCTTTATCTCGGCCGCTAACGAGGCGAAATCAAGTTTCGCTGATGACCGGATCTTTGCCGAGAAATTCATCGAACAACCCCGTCATATCGAGATTCAGGTTTTGGCCGATGGCCATGGCAACTGCATCTATCTAGGCGAACGGGAATGTTCCATCCAGCGGCGCCATCAAAAGGTAATCGAAGAGGCGCCCAGCCCGTTCCTGGACCCAGGCATCCGGCAAGCCATGGGTGAGCAGGCAGTCGCCCTGGCCATGGCGGTGGACTATCGCTCCGCCGGCACCGTAGAATTCGTTGTCGACAAGGACCGGAACTTCTATTTTTTGGAGATGAATACCCGTTTGCAGGTGGAGCATCCGGTGACCGAAATGGTCTACGGCATCGATTTGGTGGAGCAGATGATCCGGATTGCGGCCGGGGAGGCCATGACCCTGCGCCAAGCCGACGTGCGTGCCGACGGCTGGGCCATTGAATGCCGGTTGTACGCAGAAGATCCCTACCGCAACTTCATGCCATCCATCGGCCGCTTGGTGCGCTGCCAACCGCCAGCTCAGACGGCCAACGTGCGGGTTGATACAGGAGTGATCGAAGGCTCTGAAATCACCATGTATTACGATCCGATGATAGCCAAATTGATCACCAAGGGCCGGGATCGGGCCGAGGCGATTGCCGCCATGGCGGAGGCGCTGGACGGCTATTACGTGCGCGGAATAAATCATAACATGAGTTTTCTGGCTGCCTTGATCAATCATCCCCGTTTTGCCGAGGGCCGCTTGACGACCGCCTTTATCGACGAAGAATATCCCGACGGCTTTGCCGGCGCCCCGCGGGAGGGTCCGTTGCTGGAAGCGCTGTTGGCGGCCGGAGTACTGATGCATCGGCGAGCCCGCGAGCGCGAGGCCTCGATCAGCGGCCAACTGGCACATTATCGCCCGGCCTTTGGTGCCGACTGGGTGGTCGGCCTCGACGGCGGGCATCACGCGGTTACCGTCGATGCGGTGGAGAATGGCTTTGATGTGGCACTGGCCGGGCGATTGATCAGCGTGCGCAGTAATTGGCGGCTCGGGCAACGTATATTCACCGGCACGGTGAACGGCCGACGGGTCACCATTCAGGCTGACGCGGAAGCTGGCGGCTTTCGTTTGTATCATGGCGGGGTCGAGACGTTGGTGACGGTCCTCAGTCCTCGCGCAGCGGCGTTGGCCGCCCTCATGCCTTACAAGGCGCCGCCAGACACCTCTAAATTTTTGTTGTGTCCCATGCCGGGACTGGTGGTGTCCTTGGCTGTGGCCGAAGGTGACGAGGTCAAGGCCGGGCAGGCCTTGGCGGTGGTTGAAGCCATGAAGATGGAAAACATCCTGCGTGCGGAACGTGACGGTATCATTGCCGCCCTGAATGCCGCGCCTGGCGATAGCCTGGCGGTGGATGACGTCATTCTCGAATTTGAATAGGCTAGAGCATTTTCATTCTGAATATGCTCAGACCTTTAGAACTTGGGCAACGGACAGTTCGGCTGTTGTAATTTGTGGCTCGGTACGCGGCGCGGGTATCGCGCCGGGAGGATGCCGGTGGCCCAGACCTATTCGCTTATGTTTGCTAATGTATTCTGCGCCTGTCCGTCACGAACGGCGCCAGAACGGCCTTTAAGGTACATCATAATTGTCAACTAGATCGGTGGGCGCTCCAACCGACGGTCGCGGTTTATCATGGCTCGTTTAGGGCATCCATGGCATCGCAGCCGCCTTATTTTTGCCATCGGGAATTCATCTCCATTATCCGGAAGGCGGCAACCAGGAAATAAGCGTTTATAGGTATAAAAAATTCTATAACGCACAAACGTCCGGGTGATCAGACGGCGGGTTACTGAAGCTATTCCGAGCCACTGAGGATGGCTTTGCAGTTCTAAGCGATTGGAGAAATTTTACTTTTATGAAAGCTCGTGCATGTCCACAAAGGCCATGGGTCAGCTGAGGTCCTCACTGCGGAGTTGGATTGTTGCTCTAAAATTCCCCGTCCAACATGGTTGGCCATTCCAGAAAAAGGGCCAGCGCAAGTCACGGTCGCGCTCATCGCCATGGACGTTGCCTATTAGGGCTATAATGGGGGCGTCACGTCGTCGGGAAGTGGCATCTCGAAGACATTCAGGGTCATGGAAACCAATGCGTAATAGCCCAGCACGCCGACGAGGTCGACCACGCCCTTTTCGCTCAGTTCCGCCTTGGCCTCGGCATAGGTAGCGTCGGATACCACCGAGTCACGATAGAGCTCCGTGCAAAATTTATAGACGGCGGCTTCGTCAGTCTTGGCAAATACCGGTTCCCGGCGTTCTTGAAGGTCGGCGATGATGTCGGCGGAGAGGCCCGCCTGCAACGCCATGGGGGCGTGCGCGAACCATTCGAACTGGGCCGTCCATTTGCGGGCGGTAATCAAAATAGCCAGTTCCGATAGGCGGGCTTCCAAGACGCTGTTGAAACGACAATATTCCCCCAACAATTGCGCCCGGTTGGCAAAAACAGGGCTGTGAATCCAGGCTTGAAAGGGCCCGCCCATGCTACCGCGTGGCCCAGCCAGAATGTTGCCATGGAAGTGACGTTGTTCCGCGTTCATATCCGCGGGTTCAAGGGGAGCAATACGGGGCATGGCTGTATCCTATTGTCATCAATGAAGCGTGAGGGACAGCATATCCATGCGCCCATCCTAAGACAATTGACCAAAACCGCCGGCCGAGCCGATGTTGGAAAACAAACATGCAGGGCCAACGCCCCGCATTGTAAGAGACGACGATTTAGGCTATCTGGCGGCCGATATGCGACTACATGCCGATGCAGGCGCCGCCATCGATATTAAGGTGTTGGCCGGTGATATAGCTGGCGCCATCGGACATCAGGAAGCAGACCGGTTTGGCGACCTCCTCTGGTGCGGAAAAACGCCCCATGGGAATTTGCGCCATATATTGATCGCGGAACTTTTCGCCGCGAACGGTCTCGGTCATGGCCGTCTCGACCAGGCCAAAGCAGACCGAATTGACCCGAATGCCATGGCGGCCCCATTCCCTGGCCGCACTCATGGTGATGCCCAGAACACCGGATTTGGCGGCGCCGTAGTTGATCTGACCTATGGTACCCCGCCGACCGGCGATGGAGGAGACGTTGACGATGGCGCCGGGCGCCTGGTCGCCATCCTTGGCGCGGTCGATTAGATGGCGGCCGACGGCCTGCAGGCACAGGAAAACGCCCGTCAGATTGACATCGATGACCTGCTGCCAGGTCTCCACGGGCATTTTGTGGATCATTGCCGCGCGCACGATACCAGCATTATTCATCAGGCCATGAATGGCGCCGAAATCACGCACCGCTTCGGCCACCATATCTTGCACAAAGCCCGGTTCCGCCACACTGCCCACATAGGCCTTGGCATTCTCGCCCAGGCTATCGGCGACCTGGTGCACGTTGTCGCCGTTCAGATCAACCAGCGCAACCTTGGCGCCCAATTTTACCGCCAATTCCGCTGTCGCCCGGCCTATGCCTTGGCCAGCGCCTGTGATCAAAATAGTTTCGCCTATCAGGTTCATGGGGTTCGTCATGGCGCCCTCCGTTTTGTGCCAGGTTTTGCTTTTGCTGTCTCAGGACGTGGTCGTCGCTTTCGCCCCCAGGCCGATCAGTCGCCCCGTATAGGGATTTCGCTGCAAGGTGGCGTGGGCGGCCTTGATCGCCGCCAACCGGCCCAGAATAGCCGGTTCCATGGGCGTGGAACGGCGCGTTGCCAACGAGACATGCAGGCTCATCAATTCGTTGGTCGATGCCAAATAGCCCTCGGTCCCATGATACATGTGATGGATATAGTGGAAACGTTTCTCATCGAAATCTAGCAATTCGGTGGTAAAGCGCATGGGCTCGGCCTCACCGATTTCCCGGTTGTAAGTGATATGAGCTTCCAGGGAAAATGTGGTCACTTGGAATTTTTTGCGATGTGCCCGGGTCAGATGGACAAAATTCATGAACTCATCGGTGGCGAAATCAAACACCACCATATAATAGCCCATGTTCAAGTGTCCGTTGTGGTCGATCCACTCTGGCTGAACGATAGCGCGGTATTGATCAAAGGGGGTTGAAATAGACATGGATGGTACGAACAAGCTCCTTTGAATTGGCGGCAAGTTACGCCGGCACCGGGTTGGCGCTGACCATGGCGGTGGTGGTGAAAATATGGCGGACTTCGGCACCATCTAGCAGGCCGCGTTGCCGTAATTCCCGGTGACAGGCGGCCAGGTTGTAATGGGGTATAGCGGGGTATAGGTGATGTTCAATATGATAGTTTACCTGATAAGGGAACAGGTACCATAGCAGCCAGGCGGGTCCCAGATTGGTCCGCGCCGCTTGCAGGGGTGATTGTTCATCGCTGACGGCGCCATGTTCGCAGATGGCGCGAAACCGTAACAGGGCCTGCAGCACGGTGCACAGGGGTAATATCCACAATACCAGATAGGCCAGGCCATGGCCTGTTAGGACCGCCAGCAACGGCGCAGCCAGATGAAAGGCAACTATCAGATAGCGGTCCCGCCGTGCGGCCCGCCGCAAGGCTGGCGTGGTATCATTCAACCGATCGCGCCGTGGCTGATTGGCCTCGGATACATCGTCGTTGATGGCCGGGGCGCCTAGGAAATAGGCGAAGGTCTTGGGTGCCGTGCGGCCGGTCAGATCCAGCAACAGTTTCCGGATGAGATATCGCCGGCCCCGTGGATAACCGGCGTGTAGGGGGATGTCGGGATCCTGACTTTGATACAGATGATTATGATGCAGGCGATGCACCACGCGATACGTGCGCATCGAAATGCCTACTGGCGTTGCCAGGGCCCGGCCCACTAGATCATTCAGCCGGCGGCTTTGAAACAGGCGGTAATGGGCCGCATCATGCGCCAGCACGAAACAGGCTTGCTGGCGCGAGGCGATGATTAGAATTGCGGGCACTACTACCCACGGCGTCCACCAAAGCAGCGCGGCCGCGATACAAGCGGCGTTGATCGCCAGCAATGAGGCGACGGATACCCAGGCCTTGCCATCGTTCTGGCGCGACAGTTGCTTGATCAGGGCCGTCGGCAGGGCCGGGCGGTCGCGTTTGTCGTCGCGAAATTCTTCGCCCTTTTTGTCGCTTTCGTTCATGGCCCCACATTACCATGGGGTTGGCGTTGGGGGCAAAAGCTCCGGCTTAATCAGATACCCGCCAGGCGCTGTATCAAACTAAAGCTAACCAGGGCCAGAACCACTAGGACCGTGAAGAATATAAAGCTGCGATGCTCAAGCCTGGCGCCCCGCCGTAACTCTACATAGTTCAGGGCGCGGTCGGAGGCTATATAAAGGCCGACCGCCGCCAGCGTGAATTGAATAGCTTCCATAGCTGCCAGTCTAACCTGGGACGCTGCGCCGACCCTGACATCCTTCAAGTTCCGTCCGTCCGTCTATCGTCCCGCAAGACTTAGCCGCGACGGTAGTGTTAATATCGGCCCCGGATACAACAGTCTGGTAGGTGATGTTATGTTGAGCAATTCCCCCATTGTTAACAACTATGTTAGCCGGACGCCGTCCAGCCAGGCCTTGGCCGAGCGGGCCGGGGCGTTTTTCCCCTCGGCCATTAGCCACGATTCTCGCCACACTACGCCCTACGGCATTTATGTAGACAAGGCCCTTGGTTCGCGAAAATGGGACGCCGATGGTAACGTTTATGTGGATTATTTTGGAGGCCATGGGGCGCTGATGCTGGGGCATCGTAATCCGGAGGTAGAGGTCTGTATACAAGAGGCACTGGCGGCCGGCACCCACTTCGGCTCCTCGCATCGCTTCGAAGTCGCCTGGGCCGAGGCCGTCCAGAACCTCATGCCATCGGCCGAGCGTATCCGCTTTACCTCATCGGGGACCGAGGCAACTTTATTGGCCATGCGTCTGGGCCGGGCTTTTACCGGCAAGAACAAGATTGCCCGTTTCCGCACCCATTTTCATGGCTGGCACGATCATATGGCCTTTGGCGTCGCCAATCACTACGACGGCACCCCAACGCCGGGTGTCTTGCCGGAAGTGGCGGCCCAGGTGGTGTTGCTGGACCCCAACGATATCCATGGCGTCGCCGAAGCCTTGGAACGGGACTCTGAAATCGCCGCCGTGATTCTCGAACCTACGGGTGGTGGTGGCGGCATGGTGCCTCTGGCGCCCGATTTTGTGACCCAGCTGCGCGCGCTCACCGAACAACATGGCGTCTTGCTGATCATGGATGAAGTGGTGACCGGTTTCCGTGTGCATCCCGGCGGCGCCCAGGGTTTGCTGGGCGTAACCCCGGATTTAAGTACATTGGCGAAGATCCTGGCCGGTGGACTGCCGGGCGGGGCGGTCGCCGGGCGGGCCGATATTCTCGATCATCTCGATTTTCAGGCGGCGGCGGACCGGGATTTTGAGAAGATCCATCACCCGGGCACTTTCAATGCCAATCCCCTGTCGGCGGCAGCGGGGAGCAAAACCCTGGAAATTATCGCCGGCAGCGATGCCTGCACCCGTGCCGCAGCATTCGGGGTTACGTTGCGGCAAAAATTGAATGATACCTTCGCTCGCACCGGCGTGGCCTGGGCGGCTTATGGCCAGCAGGCGAATTTTTTCATCTTCATGAACGGCACCGGGCTGGACATTGATCCCCTGAGTTTTGATCCTCTGGCCATGCCTTACAAAGACCTCAAGGCCAAGCCGCCGGCGCTGCTCAACAAATTGCGTTTGGCATTGTTGATAGGCGGCGTCGATTTCAGCGGTGCGGGCGGCGGCGTCATCTCGGCTACCCATGACGCGGACGATCTGGAGATGACGGTGGCGGCGTTCGAGCAAGCGGTAACCATGCTGGCCGCGGAAGAGAGCCTACCGCGCCTGTAGGGTATGGATGGCTTGCACGAGACATAGGGAGAAAGGAATGGGGGCGGATTTTGCGGGCGGGCGGGCCGCCGCCTCAATCTCCGCCGTAATATCAGACGCCGACCCGCAGTAGCCTTGAAAAATACCACCGTCGCCTAAGACCGGCATGCCGCTAGCACGCATCCATTTAATGCCGTCGGGGGCGCGCCGCGCAAAGACGGAACAGGAGAACGGCTCACGTCGCTTCAGACACTCAAGGTGCGCCTGCCAAACGTCCGGCGGCGCTGAGTCCGTCATGCCGATGTCTTCTCGGGTCTTGCCGTAGTGCCATTCCGCGGGACCCTGGTGATGGCAAAAATACTGCGGGAGAAATAGGAAAAGCGAAGCTCGGCACCGGTCTCCTAAAACTACCCTCCCATGGTGGCGTCGAAGTCTTCGAAACGCTCCCGGGCCGCAGTATCCTTGGAGCTGGAAGCCGGTGTACCCTCTAATTCAGCTTCCAGCTCTGCGATGCGCCGGCTTAGCTGTCCTCGTTCCGTCAACCCTTGATCACGGCCTGAACAAGTAATTTCTGGATTTGTATCGGAACCACCGAACTTAGTTACGTTATTCGGTTCATGCATGAAACAAAACTCGCGCAAGGGACCCTATCGCAGCATCAATGCATGTATTGGGTATAGATAACCTTAAGTGCAGGCCGTGCGGCATTGTCCTTTACCGGTTTTGGCAGCCCCGTGCGCTCGTATCTCACAAAATCCCGGTCTTCAGGAAAGCTCGCTATATTAGTTTGCGCAAGACGTGCTGCCGGTTGGAGGTGTGCGGACG
>CAUZBE010000044.1:0-12471 GCA_963577885.1 Alphaproteobacteria bacterium | reverse complement strand
CGTTGGAGCCGCCGTAGATGGAGGCGGCCCGGTCATTCAAATACCGTGCCGTTACCGACATCTCATCGCGCTGGCCAATGGCCGCTATATTGGCCCCGGGCAGGCGTTCCTCCGGTTGATGGGGCGCCGCATAATAGGCCACCGCTCGCAGGGCCAACTCACTGACCGCTTGTTGCACCTCGGTCGCACGGGTCTTCAACATGGAGGACGCGGGGCCAGGGCTGCCGCGCTTGGCGATCGCGGCCATGGTACGGTGTTCGGTAAATTCCACCGTGGTCAATTCGATCTCCAGCGCCGACAACTGCCGGGCAAAGTCAGGCTCCGCCAACAGGCTCTGGCCGTCACTGTCCCGCCGTCTATCCGCCATGCGCCGCACCTCATCCAGGCCGGCCCGCAAGGCGGCGGCATGGGCCGAGCCGCCGCGTTCGAATTCCAACAGGTATTTGGCCACGGTCCAGCCATCGTTTTCCGCCCCCACCCGGTTTGTTTGTGGCACCCGCACATCATCGAAAAAGACCTGATTGAATTCGTGATCGCCGCCCAGAATATGGATCGGCGCGACCCGGATGCCGGGGCTGTCCATTTCCAGCAACAAAAAGCTGATGCCCGCCTGGGGCTTGCCCGTGGTACCGGTACGGACCAGACAGAACATACGGTTCGCATGATGAGCGTTGGTGGTCCAGATTTTGGAGCCATTGACGATATAATCATCGCCATCGGGCACCGCCCGGCATTGCAACGATGCAAGATCAGAGCCCGAGCCCGGTTCCGAATAACCCTGGCACCAGACATCTTCTCCCGACAGTATGCGCGGTAGATAGAATTCCTTTTGCGCCGCGTTGCCATGGCCCATGATGGCTGGGCCGACCATGCCCAGGCCCAGGGGCGAAAGGCGCGGCGCGCCGGCGCGAGCGTATTCCACGGCGAACAGATAGCGCTGCATGGGATCCCAGCCGGGGCCGCCATATTCCGTGGGCCAGGACGGCGCGGCCCAGCCCTGGCGATACATGATTTTGTGCCAGTCCTGGGTGGCGCCGTGTTCCGCCAATATAGTGGTGCACAGACGCGCGGCCTCGCTGATATCTGGCGTTATATTATCCTCCAGAAAGGCCCGCACATCGCTCTGGAAAACCTGCAATTCATCCGATAGCGCGATATCCATGGATTATCTCCAAGTAATTCCGTCCGATTATCCGGCCACCAGATCACGGGCTATGACCAGCTTTTGAATGTCGTTGGTGCCTTCGTAGATGCGGGCGCCACGCACTCCACGGTAATAGCGTTCCACGGGGAAGTCGCGCAAAAAGCCATAGCCACCCAGGGTCTGCATGGCGTCGGAACAGACCTTTTCGGCCATATCCGTGGCGAACAGTTTTGCCATGGAGGCCTCCGTCAGGCATTTTTGCCCGGCGCTGCGCAGGGCCGCCGCGTGCCAGATCAATTGCCGCGCGGCAGCCAACTGCGTCGCCATGTCGGCCAGACGAAAGGCCACCGCCTGATGTTCAAAGATCGGCTTGCCAAAGGCCTCCCGTTCTTGCGCATAGGCCAGGGCCACTTCATAGGCCGCCCGCGCCATGCCCAAGGCTTGCGCCGCGATCCCAATGCGGCCACCTTCCAGATTACCGAGCGCGATGCGATAGCCTTGGCCCTCGGCCCCCAACATCGCATCAAGCGGCACGCGCATGTCTTCGAAGGCCAATTGCGCGGTATCCGATGCGTTCAGGCCCATCTTCGCCTCCAGCCGCACCACCTCATAGCCAGGCGTGTCCGTGGGCACGATGAAGGCGGAAATGCCGCGCTTGCCCTGTTCCGGATCGGTGACCGCGAAGACCAGGGTCAGTTCGGCATTTTTGCCGGTGGTGATGAACTGCTTGCTGCCATTGATCACATAGCTGTCCCCGTTGCGCACAGCCCGGGTGGTTAGGGCGCCGGCGTCCGAGCCGCCCTTGGCCTCGGTCAGGGCAAAGGCGCACAGGATCTCACCCTGGGCCAGAGCACGCAGATAACGTTCCTTTTGCGCCGGGCTGCCAAATTCCAGGATCGGCATGCAGCCCACCGAATTATGGCCGCTCATCACGACCGCCACGGCGCCGTCGCCGGCGGCGATCTCCTCCAACGCCATGGCATAGGTGACATAGTCCAGCCCGGCACCGCCCCATTCCTCGGGCACCGTCATGCCCATCAGGCCCAGTTTGCCCATGGCCGTGAAGACCTCCCGTGGGAAATACGCCTTGTCTTCCCATTCCGCCGCGTACGGGGCAATCTGTTCCACGGCGAAGGCCCTGGCCATATTGCGGATCATGATCTGTTCTTCAGTCGGGATCATTGCTTTCATAACCTCGCACACAGCGCGACATAATGGGCCGGGATCAGCGCGGTTGATATTTGCGGAAGTCCGGTTTGCGCTTCTCGCGGAAGGCGTTCACGCCCTCTTTGGATTCCTCGGTTTCGTAATAGGCCTTGACCGATTGGAAGCCCAATACGCCCAGGCCGCGAATATGCTCCGTATCGGCGTTAAAGCTGCGCTTGGCGATGGCCAGGGCCGTGGGGCTTTTGGCCATGATCTCCTGGCACCAGGTTTCCACCTCCTCGTCCAGCTTGTCGAAGGGTACCACTGTGTTAACCAGACCCATGTCCATAGCCTCCTGGGCCGAATAGCGGCGGCACAGATACCATATTTCCCGGGCCTTCTTCTCACCCACCAGACGCGCCATATAGGCCGTGCCAAAGCCCGGATCAACCGAACCCATGCCCGGCCCCACCTGGCCGAATATAGCATTGTCAGAGGCGATGGTCAGATCGCACAGAATATGCAGGACATGGCCGCCGCCGATGGCATAGCCGTTGACCCGGGCGATCACCGGTTTCGGTATATCACGGATAATGGTGTGCAACTCTTCCACCGGCATGCCCGTGGTACCGCGGCCACCATAGCTGCCTTCGTGAGAGTCCGCCGACTGGTCGCCACCGGTACAAAAGGCCTTGTCGCCGACCCCGGTTAGAACCACGACGCCGATATCGGGGTTCCAGCCAGCCAGATTGAAGGCCTTGATCAGTTCCTCGGCCGTCTGATTGCGGAAGGCGTTGTATTTTTCCGGGCGGTTAATGGTGATCGTCGCCACGCCGTCCTTTTCCGTATAGATCAGATCGTTGAATTCCATGATCAAAGGCCCTCTAGTTGTCTAATTTTCCGGGCCACCCGCTCCTCCATCCCGCCCATTAATGATACCCTGTGGGTGGACCAGGCGGGGGAGCGGGTGGCTAGATAACTGCAAATTCGCCTAACCGTGCATGGTCAGGCCGCCAGAGACGGAGATCGTCTGGCCGGTGACATAGGAGGCGTCATCGGAGAGAAAATAGCCTACCAGGCCGGGATAATCCTCCGGCTCAGCCACCCGTTTCATGGGCACGGCGCGTTCGAGGGCCGCCACCAGCTTCGGGCCTTGTTCGGCTAGCAACGGCGTATTGGTCGGCCCGGGGCAAATGGTATTCAAGGTGATGCTCTTGCGCGCCAGTTCCCGGCTCATGGTCTTGGAAAAGGCAATCAGGCCGCCCTTGCAGGCGGCGTAGACCGCCTCGCCCGACGAGCCTACCCGGCCGGCATCGGAGGAGATATTGACCACCCGGCCGCTGCCGCGCTCCGCCATGCCTTTTAGGACCACGTGACACAGGTTCAAGGGGCCATACAAATTGATTGCCACGACCTTGTGCCACAGCTCCAGATCCGTATCCAGGAACGGCATGGATTTGTCCCAGCCGGCGTTGTTGACCAAGCCACCGGTGGGGCCGCAATCAACTTCAAAGGCCGCGACCGTGCGCTCTACGTTGCCGTAATCGCTGATATCACAGGTATAGCCATGGGCCGTGCCACCCGCCGCGCTGATTTTCTCCGCCACTGATTTAGCGCCATCGCCGTTCAGATCAAAAATCCCGACATTGCAGCCCTCTTCGCCCAGGCGCAGACTAATGGCCTGGCCAATGCCGCTGGCACCTCCGGTGACAATGACATTTTTACCTTTTAATCCGCGCATATAGAACTCTCCCATGCTGTATAATTTTCTTTCGCCAAAGCATAAAAGTAAAAAAAGTTTGAGTCTCGAATTTGTTGGAGCCTGCTACAATCAGCCGCATCGTCTAGCTGCCACGGCCTAATAGCGTGGCACAAAATGAATGAGGATAGATATGACCGTTCGCCTTTACGCCATGACCTGTGGCTGGCTAAGCATGCCCATGCGGGTTGTTCTGGACGGGGAAGAGGGCGAACTGCGCATGCCCGTGCCCAGCTACCTGATTGACCACCCCAAGGGCCATGTCCTGTTTGATAGCGGCTTGCACACCGAAATGCAGCATCCGACCAGCGAGCGCATGACTTTCCTGGCCAAACGCTTCAAGTCGGAATTCAGGGCCGGTGAAGAGCTTGGCGCGCGCCTGGAACGCTGCGACGTGGACGTCAACAAAGTGCGCTATCTGATCAATTCGCACCTGCATTTTGATCACGCGGGCGGCAATCATCAAGTCAAGAACGCGCAATTAGTGGTGCAACAGCGCGAATGGCAGGCCGCCCACGACGCGGATCTGATCCAGGCGAACGGTTTTGCCCCGGAAGATTACGACCACGGCCATGATCTGAATTTGGTCGACGGCGAACACGATCTGTTTGGCGACGGCAGCGTGGTCTGCATCCCCACCTATGGCCACACGCCGGGCCATCAATCCTTGAAGGTGCGCCTGGGCAGCGGCAATGTGCTGCTGACCGGGGATGCCTGTTATTTACGCCAGACCCTGGAGAACCTGCATCTGCCCCGGGTACTGCACGACCGGGACCAGATGCTGGAAAGCCTGCACCGCATCCGCTCCCTGCAAACCGCCGGCGCCCGTATATTCTATGGCCATGACGCCGAATTTTGGAAAACCGTACCACAGGCCCCGGCCGAGGTGGCTTAAGTCCGTCGAGGGTCGAGCATGTGGACTTCAACACTGGAAACCGGGACGTTCACGAAGCCGGTGCGCCTCTTACGTTTGGCTGTTTTCTGCCGCCGGATAATCACGAAAACCCCTGCCGCGCCACCGCCGGAAAGGACATCGCCACGGCGGAGTAAGCGGCGGCGATGAGCCCGCCTGCGAGTGCAATTCGCCGTTAAAAGATATCCGATAAAATTCCAACCGGCGATTACCAGACGAGCCCGCCAACAAGGCCAGAACCTCCGCCTGCAGCAGGCCAGTACTTAGGCCATGCGCTGGCAGAAAATTCAAGATCGCGCCATTGCTCAATCCGACCTCAAAGGCGGCCACGATGGCGCTGGGCGCAGAGCCAAGGAGAACTGAAAAGAAAACGCCGCTAGTTGGTAAAATCCCCGGCTCGGGCATCCTCGTCATCGCAACTGGCAACAGCGACAACGCAAACAGTAGAGCTGCTAACAGATTCGCCTGCTGGCTGATGAATGACGACAAGGCGAGAAAACCGGGTGCGGCAACATGGGTCGACTTCGTGGTGCAGAAAACCCTAAATGCGCAATAGGGTACATATATATTAAAGTGTTGGATAAAAAGGGAGGGTCGTCGGAATGGAAATCGGGGTAGCGGGCGAAATGTTGCCGATGCGCGAAAGCCTCGCTCGTGAGGTCGAGATCGCCTGGGGGCGGTTGGCGCAGCCGGGCACTTGGTGGACCGGGGCGGAGCGGCTGGCGATCGCGGGGGAGGCGCGCCGCGCCCAGGACTGTGGTCTGTGCCAGCGGCGCAAGGCGGCCCTGTCTCCCTATATTGTTGAGGGCGAGCACGATGGGGCCGCTGATTTAGCCCCGGCGGTGGTGGAGGCGGTCCACCGCCTGGTAACCGATGCCGGGCGGATTACGGAACGCTGGATCCAGTCCCTGCTTACCGGCGGCGAGATGCCGGCATTGGAAGAAACCGGGTATGTGGAGATTGTGGGCGTCATCGCCATGATAACGGCGCTGGACGTCCTGCATCAGGCCCTAGGCTTGCCCCTTCGGGATCTGCCGGCGCCTGCTGCCGGCTCACCTAACCGCCGCCGTCCCGAAGGCGCGAAACGAAACCTGGCCTGGGTATCGACCCTGGCGCCTGAAGATGTGGGCCCGGACGACCCCAATCCCTATCCGGTGCATGGCGACAAGAACATTCATCGCGGCCTAAGTCTGGTGCCCCAAGAGGTCTTCAATTTCTTCGATCTGGATGTAGAGCTTTATTTGCAGGATCACGAGATCAGGGATTTCGCCCACGAATTCCGCGCCATCAGCCATGCTCAGATAGAGCTGATCGCCGGGCGAACTTCCGCACTCAACGGGTGTTATTATTGAACCACCTCCCATTCAGCCCTGCTCCGTGAGAGCGGCAACATTTCTGGTGATGCCTACGACCTCTCGGCCATCATGACGGCGGACGGAGCCGGTAGCGTGCCCCATGGCCAAATCCTGATCGATCTAGTGGAGGCGGTGCATGGCGGCGGGGGCGCTGCCATGGCGGCGGCGCGCCGTGCCGTGCGAGAAAGCTTGGGGGACGACGCCTTTGTCGACGCATGCGCCACCATCGCCTCATTCAGCGCGGTGGTGAAGATCGCCGATGGTGCCGGTATTCCGTTGGAAGACTACAAGGAAAAAGCAACCCGCGAACTGCGGCGGGAACTAGCAATCAACAGTTTTCAAAGCTAGGGATAATTTGGCGATCTATCCCTGCGTCATGATAACCTGATGCAACCTGATGCAACCTGATCAAGGTTGAGGGCGGACCATCTTGGAGATGCCCACACATAGAAAGTAAGGGCTGGATTGGCGACGGAGAGCATCGACACGTTGCGCGCGCGCTATGGTCCCGCGTATCGATGGATCGTCACCCTGACAGGGATGACCGCTGCCATGACGATGATTTTGTCGTCGACCATGGTGAACGTGGCGGTGCCGACCATCATGGGAACCTTTGGCGTTGGTCAAAGCGAAGCGCAATGGATGTCGACGGCCTTTCTCGCCGCGATGACGGCGAGCCAGCTGCTCGGCGCCTGGGTGATTTCGGTGTTCGGGCCGCGCGGCGGCTATCTCGGCGCGGTGATATTGTTTTTCATCGGATCATTGATCGGAGCCTGGGCGCCCAATATCGACGTTCTGATCTTCTCCCGGACCCTGCAGGGCCTAGCTGCCGGTATCGTGCAGCCGATTGCGATGGTGACTATTTTTCGCGTCTTTCCAGCCCAGCAACGCGGCCTGGCGATGAGTATCTATGGAATGGGCATCATGCTGGCTCCGATCATGGGGCCCGTGGTTGGCGGTATCACAATCGATGTTCTGAGCTGGCGGAATTTGTTCTTCATTCCCTTGCCTATCGCCGGCCTGGCGCTGCTGCTGGGCAGCCTGTTCATGCCGACGCGCGACGAGGACACCGACCGCCTGCCATTTGATTGGATCGGGTATGGCTTGGTCGTCGGCGCCATCATCTGCAGCATGACCGCAATCGCCAACGGCCAGCGCGACGGCTGGGGCTCCGACAAGATCGTGCTGTTGGGATCGGCCGGTATCGCCTTTGCCGCCACCTTTGTCATTTCTCAGCTGCTTTCCAGGGCTCCAATCCTCGAATTTGGGGTCTTCCGCTACCGGCAATTCGCGGCCGCCGCGGCGCTCGGTTTTGTTTTCGGGGCCGGCAATTTCGCCTCGACCTACATTATCCCGGTCTTCGTCCAGACCGTGCAGAACTTCACCCCGACGGCCGCCGGCCTGGTGACGGCGCCAGCCGGTTTCGTCGTAATGCTGTTCTTTCCCATCGCCGGCCGCATGGTCGATACCTTTCCCCCACATTACCTGGCGATTGTCGGCCTGCTGCTCTTCGCCCTGGGTGCGGCATTGCTGCATCTGACCGACGTTAATACCGCCTTTTATACCTTGGTTTTCTACGTCATCATCGGGCGCATCGGACAAAGCATCATGTTGCCGGCGATCAACGTCTCCGCGCTCGGTGCCCTGCCGCCGGACAAGCTCAATAACGGATCGGGCACGATCAATTTTGTCCGCCTGATGGGCGGCGCGTTTGGCGTGAACCTGCTGGTTGTCTTCATGGAACAGCGCACGGAGTTCCATTCCAGCGTACTGACCGCGACGCAAACGCCCACCAACGCCGCCAGCCGGGAACTCATGGGCCGGGTTTCGGACTTGCTGGCCCATGGCGGCGTGTCCGAGGAGCTGCTGCGTCCGGGATCGCTGCATTTCCTTGGCCGCGTGATCGAGGCGCAGGCCAATACCATGGGCTTCAAGGACGGTTTTATGATCATCGCCGTGGTCTTCGTCTGCGCCTTGCTGCCGGCCCTCATGCTGGGCAAATCAAAGAAGAAATAGCCAAAGCAAGGGGGCCGCCGACCTTAAAGCAGGTAAGGGTTTCCGTCGGCATCCTCCATCCGATAGGCCCGCGCCGCCGCGCCGGCGAACAGGTCCCGTTTTTCCGCCGCCGTAGCGCCGGCGGCCAGTCGTTTAAAGGCGTTCCAGCAGATCTGGTAACTGCACCAGCGTTTCTGGACCGGGAAGTTGGATTCGAACATGGCGCGGGATGCGCCGAAGGCTTCGATGCAGGTCTCGATCCAGGGGCGCCACGCTGCCGCCACCTCTTCCGAACCCGGCGGCAGGCTGCGGTCGCCCGCAAAGCCGGGCATGCGGATGGGCAACGCGCCCAGTTTGACGTAAACGTTCTGACGCTCAGCGAGACGGCGGATGCGGCCACGCCAGTCAGCGAATACCTCCTCCCCCCGCCCCCGGTAGGGGCCGCCAAGGATGGGGCTGCCGACATGATTAAGGACGATGGTCAGGTCGGGGAAGGCATCCGCCAGGTCGGCAATCTCCTCGAGCTGTGGGTGGTAGAGCCAGCTATCGAAGGTCAGGTTCATGGCCGCCAGCACCGCCACTGCCTGCCGCACTGGCCCCTCCGCCAGCATGTTGGGGGCGGCGGTGACGTTGTGAATGCGGTCGTCAGCGTCCCAACCGGTGGAATATCTGATGCCGCGAAAACGGCCGCCCGAGGCCGCCAGGTGCCGCGCCAACAAAGGTTCGACCGCGGCGCCCAGGGTCATGTCTACATTTCCGAACATGGCCGCGCAGGCCTGCGTGGCGCCGAATTGGCCGCTAGCGCTCATGGCCGCCTGGCCGGCCACGAACTCCGTCTCGCCAAGGGAACGTTCCGCCTCCGGCCCCGCTTGGCGGTACATGGAATGGCATTCGGCAAAGACCGTGGCGGTGATGTTGTGACCGCTCGCAAGATCGGCGGCAAGCTCCCCCATCAAATAGGTATGGCCATTGCGCAACCACAGATGGTGGTGGGGATCAATAATGGCCAGGTCCGGCTCTAGGATCGGTTCCTCAAGCTTAGCGATCCAGACATCGTCCGGGGCCGTTTGTCCCATATTCGCGGCCATCTTTGTTTCTCCCGTTGTGCGCTGTCAGATACTGATCCATTACCCACTGTATCAGACAACGGGCGCAAGTCTTCAAATCCGGCGCCCATTACACCTGGGCGACTTTTTCCAGGGGCCCGGCCCGGCTGGGGGCCAGGTTGTCATAGAGGTCGGCGACAAGGTCCGATTTCAACGATTGGCGTGCGGGATCAATCCACAGATTGTGCCATTGCAAGGGATCCTCGGATAGATCGTAGAGTTCGCCCACGTCATCGCTGTCGTAATAATTGGTCTTTTCATAGACCGTGCAGATATAGCCGTCGCGGTACAAGGTGCGCATGGTGATGTCCTGTCCTGCGAAGCCGTCCTGCCATTCGGTGATCGTACGTTCATGCCCTTGGTTGTCCGACTCATGCGTAGGCAGGGGTGCGCCCTGCATCCAATTGGGCACCGGCAGGCCGGCCAGGCGGCAGATTGTCGGCGCAAGATCGACATGTCCGACGGGCGCATGAATCTCCGCCGGCGCGATCCCCGCGCTGAGCGCCGGGCGCCAGATAAACGGTAGCCGCATCAGCGCGTCCACATGATAAGGCCCCTTGAACAACATGCCGAAATCACCCTGCAGCTCGCCATGGTCCGTGGTGTAGAAAACATCTGTGTCCCTACCCCAGCCCAACGCTTCGATACGGTGCATGACCCGGCCCACGGCCTCGTCGATCAACTCGTTCTCTACATGCACCATGGCATTGACCTCGCGGATCTGGTCCGGCGTCAATTGCGCGGGCACGAAGGTGGCCGGGACTTCGAAATTAAATTGCCGGCACCCTTCATACCACTCCAGCCAGTGGCGTGGCTTGCCAGCTAGGATTTTCGCCGTCCGTTCCGGCGAACCCGGATAGCCGACGGGCAAATCCAGATCATGCCAATCCACGCGTTCAAGTTCCTCTTGCGGCGGATCCCAGGGATGATGGGGATCGGGAAAGCTCATCCAGACGAACCAGTCTTCGCCGGGGTCCAGGCTATCCAGAAAGGCGGTGGTGCGGTCCGCCGTCCAGTCCGTGTGATAATGCCCACGGGGGATTGGATTATGCCAGACTTGGGGCGCCCGGGTATCACCGCCCCCACGCCCGCTGGGTCCGCCCCCGGTGGTATATTCGTGAAAGCCATCGACTTCGCCGGGATAGCCGTCACGCAGCCAGCGCGGATAGTGGGTCAGGCTCCGCCCGGCGCGCCCGGTGTGGCCGCACAACTCCATCCGGTCAAAGCCGCGATGCGGCCCGGTCTCGCCCCGGCTGGCGGCCCAGTTCTCAAAATAATCGGTGTGCGAAGCGGGCTCGAAATGGGCCTTGCCCAGCAGTGCCGTACGGTACCCGTTCCGGTTCAGGTAGGCCGCTAGATTGGGCGCGTTCTCGGGCAACGGGATGCCGTTCGATATGACACCGTGGGTGCGGATATACTGTCCGGTCAGAATGGTCGCGCGTTCAGGCATGCAGACCGTATTCTGGTTGCGTGCCTGACGAAAGTTCAGGCCATCCGCGGCCAGGCGGTCGATCGCCGGCGTCCGCGCCACCGTGCCCCCGGTGCAGCCCAAGGCATCATGACGCTGCTGGTCTGTGGTGATAAGTAAGATTTTGCGTCCCATGTCACGCCCCTTTTCCCATCCATTCCGGCTTATTCTTGTGGACGAATAATCGTCTTGCCGACGATGGCGCGGTCCATCAGTTCCTGGATGGACGGACCGATCTGATCCAGCGGGCGGACGGCGTGGATTACCGGTATTAATTCTTTCCGGGCTACCATGTCCAGAACAGCCACCTGCTCTTCCGTGGTCCAGCCGTTGGAGCCAATGATGTTCTGCTCGTAAGTCCAGATATAACGGATGTCGGTGGGCGG
The DNA here is from genome assembly GCA_963577885.1 of Alphaproteobacteria bacterium. Classification (GTDB taxonomy): domain Bacteria; phylum Pseudomonadota; class Alphaproteobacteria. The sequence goes on along the minus strand of CAUZBE010000044.1, from coordinate 1,199 downwards.
GTTAAAGCCGGCGGTAGCGCCACAGGTCAGCATGCGCCCATCGGGCGCCAGGCAGCGCAGGGACTGAGCCCAGGTTTCACCGCCAATATAATTGATAATTACATCGACCCCGCCGCCGACCCACAGGCGGGGTTTTCTGGCGATGGCATGGGTCGCGGCGACGATTTCTTCTTTCGAAGTATCTATTACATGATCGGCACCTAATTCCTTGAGCTTGTCCAGCTTCCATTGGGCACTGCCAGTGACGATGACGGTGGCGCCGGCGGCTTTGGCAAGCTGTACGCAGCAGGTGCCAACACCGCCCGTGGCGCCAAGGATCAGCACTGTCTCGCCGGCTTTGACCTTACCCCGGGTCACTATCATGCGGTAAGCGGTGCCATAGGCGATGGGCAGGGCGGCTGCATGGTCGTCGCTTACCGCCTCGGGGGTGCGGATCAGATGGCTGGCCGGGATCCGGGCAAATTCGGCCGCCGCGCCCAGGCGTGTTTCGCCGGTCATCCCCTCGGCGGCGACGAAGGGATGGGGGCAGACCCGGTCGCCAATGGCCCATTCAGCGCTCACATTAGCGCCCAATTCGACAATTTCGCCCGCGTAATCACCGCCCGGCACCATGGGAAAGGGCGTCTTCAGGCTGGTCGTGCCGCCCAGGATCATGGGGTCAAAGCCGTTGAGGGAAACCGCGTTCACTTTGATCACGGCGTCATCAAGGCCGCATTCCGGATCCGCAATTTCGCCGATGCCGATTTTTTCCACGCCGCCATGTTCACTGAAGATTGCCGCCCGCATCACATATCCTCCGATCTTTTGGTAAGCGATTAAGGGCAGAGTTTAGCCGTAGCTATTCGTTAAATCTATGTGCCAACCTTTCCGCCCGCAACGCCTTGATCAGGGCCTGGAACTTGTTCATCAGAAAACGGTACCGGCGCGGCGTAGGAGAGGTGATGCAAGACCGGAAGGAAAGGACAGCATTATTAGCGGACTAAAGGCGTTTTGCGAACCCGCCGCCGCGCCGTGGCCGGGCTGTCCGCCGACAGGCCCGAGCGCCTGGCGTCAAGGTCACCCGTCCGCTTCGCCGAAGAAGTCGAGCAGTTGGGCGAGCGTCCAGTCCGGGCGGTCCTCCGGGATCCAATGGCCGCAATCGGGTACGACGCCGCCGCGCACGTCGCGGGCAACTCGGCGTTAGGATTTGATAGCGGCCA
>CAUZBE010000043.1:0-12505 GCA_963577885.1 Alphaproteobacteria bacterium | reverse complement strand
ATATAGCCCATGCCGCCGTGAAACTGTACGCAATCGTACAGCATCCGGTTGACGACTTCCGCCGACATGGCCTTCAGCATGGAGACCTCGGCGACGCAATCCTGGCCCTCGCTGTCCAGCCAGGCCACGTGATAGGCTAGTTGCCGGGCCGCTTCTACCTGCGCCGCCAGCATCGCCAGGCGCTGGCGGATGCCCTGTTTGTCCCACAGGGTGCCATCGAAAGCTTGCCGCTCCTTCAGGTAGGCAAGGGTGATTTCCAGGGCCTTGCCGGCCTCGCCAATGGCCATGCCCGAGAGCACCAGACGCTCGTTCTGGAAATTATCCATGATAGCGTAGAAGCCTTTGTTTTCCTCTCCCAGCAAGTTGGCTCTGGGGACGCGGCAATCGGTGAAAACCAACTCCGCCGTATCCGAACAGCGCCAGCCATGCTTATCCAATTGCCGGGAGACGGCAAAGCCCGGCGTGTCCTTTTCCACCATGAAGATGGAGATGCCACGGCTGCCCTTGACGTCCGGGTCGGTGCGAGTGGCGACAAAGAATAGATCGCCGTGCACCCCGTTGGTGATGAACATCTTGGCCCCATTCAGCAAGTAGTCATCGCCATCAGCCACGGCGCGGCAGACCAACCCGGCCACATCCGAGCCGGCGCCGGGCTCGGTCACCGCGACGGCGGTGATTGTTTCGCCCCGGCAAATGGCCGGCAGATACCGCTCCTTTTGCGCCGAGCTGCCATAGCGCGCCAGATGGGGCGACGCCATATCGGTATGCACCAGCACCGTGGCCGAAAAGCCGCCAAAAGTGGAACGGCCAAGCTCCTCTGACAAGATCAACGACGCCATGGCGCCGAGGCCCGAGCCGCCATAGTCTTCCGGGTGCCGCATGCCGAGAAACCCGAGTTCCCCCATGTGCCGTAATACCTCCCGCGGGACCATGCCGTCCGCCTCCCAAGCCTCGCCCCGGGGCACTATTTCCTCGGCAACGAAGCGCCGGACTTGGGCCCGTATCAAACGCATTTCTTCGGTTAAGTGGATGGGATCTTGCATGGTTATGGTATTTTCCTTGACGTTTCGTTTGAATAAGCTGACGGAGCGCGACTGTGTTTGTTGAAGCAAGGATGATCGAGGCCGATGCGGTCATTGCGTATGATATTTGTATCAAGGGCGCCGCCGCCGCCGGCATAACGATAGCCCACGAACTTCGTAACACGTCCCTGCGGGTTTGTGTACTCTAGGGCGGTGGCCTCGACTACGAGGATGAATATCAGGAATTGTATTGGGCGAGGGATCTTGCATTTATGCTTCGATGCGCCATTATCGGATACTTGATTAGTGGCATAACAAAGAATCATGCATTTTTTGAAATGTTTTATATGGAACTCATGATGTTAGTGGTCACTGGCGCTATCGTGAAGCGGGAAGTGGCAAACATTGCCGAATTGGAACAGTCGAAAGATCAATTAACGTCGAGCCCACTACCAATAACAAACCTAATATAGTTGGACTTGTGACAGCCAGACTTGCAACAGATAGACCCATAGCAAGGTTGTCGACGCTTTGGTTCGGGCCCGTCCAATATGATTTCCCCTAGTATTGGAACAAATCCATGATTTACCGGACCCTGGGGCACAGTGGCTTGCATGTCTCGCCGCTTTGTCTTGGCACCATGATGTTCGGTGGTCGCACGGACCGGGCGGAGGCGGAGCGGATTATCGACCATGGGCGCGAAATGGGGGTCAATTTTATCGATACCGCCGACGTATATACCGGTGGCCAATCGGAGTTGATGACCGGTGGGGCAATCGCGGGCGAGCGGGACTATTGGGTGCTGGCGACCAAGGTTGGGGGCGCTAAGGGCGAGGGTCCCAATCAGCGTGGCGGATCGCGGAAATGGCTGCTTCGGGCCTGCGAGGATAGTCTGACCCGTCTGGGTACTGAATATATTGATATCTATTACCTGCATAAGGAGGATCCGCATACGCCGCTGGTGGAAACCGTGCGCGCCATGGCTGATTTGGTCCGCCAGGGCAAAATCCGCTATTTTGGGCTGTCCAATTACCGTTCCTGGCGGCTGGCGGAAATTTGCCATATCTGCGATGACCTCGGCGTTGACCGGCCCGTTGTCAGCCAGCCGTATTACAACGCCATGAATCGCATGCCGGAGGTAGAGCATCTCCCCGCCTGTGATTATTTTGGCCTGGGTGTGGTGCCATACAGCCCCCTGGCCCGTGGCGTGCTGACCGGTAAATACCCCCCGGGCGCTGCCCCGCCCGAAGACAGCCGCGCGGGGCGGAACGATCGCCGCATGATGCAATCGGAATGGCGGCCCGAATCCCTTGTGATCGCGCAAAGCCTGCGCCGGCATGCGGAAGCGCGGGGTATCACGGCCGGACAGTTCGCCCTAGCCTGGGTTTTGCACAATGCTCTGGTGCATAGCGCGATCGCCGGTCCCAGAACCTTTGCGCAGTGGACGGAAAATATAGGCTCTCTGGATTACCATTTCACCGCCGAGGATGAAGCCCTGGTCAACAGCTTGGTGCCCCCGGGCCATCCCTCGACACCCGGCTATAATGACCCAGCCTATCCCATCGACGGGCGCGTACCGCGATCCTAAGACCGCCATGCCGCGTTACAAGCTAATCATAGAATACGACGGCAGGGATTTTGTCGGCTGGCAGCGTCAAGCCAATGGATACGCCGTGCAACAGGCGTTGGAAGAAGCCATTCAGGCTTTTTCCGGCGAGGCCGTCAGATTACAGGCGGCCGGGCGTACCGACGCCGGGGTTCATGCCCTGGGCCAGGTGGCGCATTTTGATCTGATGCGCGGCCAGCTCGCCGACAAGGTGCGTGACGCAATTAATCATCATCTTAGACCGCGCCCAGTGGTCGTTGTGCGGGCCGACGTGGTGCCAGCGGGCTTCGATGCCCGGCATTCCGCCATCGCGCGCCACTATCTTTACCGCATCGCCGACCAGCGCCCGCCCCTGGCCTTGCGTCGAGGTCGCGCCTGGCATGTGCGCGGCCCCCTAGATGTGGAGGCGATGCACCAGGCGGCCCAAAACCTGGTGGGCAAGCATGATTTTACGACCTTTCGCGCGGCCCAATGTCAGGCCAAATCGCCCATTCGAACCCTTGATTTATTGCTGGTGGCGCGCCAGGACGGGGAAATTCACGTCCGGGCTCGGGCCCGCGCGTTCCTGCATAATCAAGTCCGCTCCATGGTCGGTAGTCTGCACCAGGTCGGTCGGGGAAAATGGTCGGAGGCGGAGCTTGCCGCCGCGCTGGCGGCCTGTGACCGCACCCGCTGCGGACCGGTGGCGCCGGCTGAAGGATTATATCTGACGGCCGTGGATTATCCCGAGACGTTGAACGTCTAAAGCATCTGGGTCGCCAGACCGTTGAACAGCAGGCTTAGCAGGAAATTGAAGGCGACGATGCCGATCGCGGTAACCGGTTTGCAGCGCAGGCCAGTCCGCGCCACCAGATAGCCGTAGAACAGCATGGTGACATGGGCTGCCATCAGGATCATCGCAGCGGTCTGGCCCGGTAGCGCGCCGGACAGAAAAAACATTACCGCCGGTAGGATCACCAACATTTCCAGCACGTTGGACCAATTCCAGACGATAATGTACTGAACATAGGTCAGGGTCAGGTCCAACAGTCGGGTCATGGCCACCATGACCACGGGGAAGATCAGCCAACTCGCCGCGAAGGCCGCCAATTTCACCGCGACATACCATTCCATAGAAACCGCGGGGCCGGTCTGCAGCTCTAGCCCCGGATGATGGCCATAGCTGAGGGCGAGGAAACCGATGTAAACCGGCGCCACCAGAACCAGTGCCGCGAACGAACGCCAGAAACCATCAATGGTTAGATTGAAATAAGCCAAAGCATTAGGATCCAGGCGGGCAATCCGCCAGGTGCCATGGATAGAACGGGTGAATTCAAGCAGCATTGATGCCGCCCCCGGTAACGTCTTCGGCAAAATATATCTCCAGTATCCGTGCATAGACCGCAGCCAATTGCTCTATATCTCGGACAGAGGCCTGTTCATCAACCTTGTGCATGCTCTCGGATATCAGGCCAAATTCCGCTACCGGGCAATGATGATGAATGAACCGCGCATCCGAAGTACCGCCCGTGGTGGTCAGGGCCGGCCGCCGCCCCGTGACCTCCGTGACTGCCTGGGCAATAAGGTCTATAAACGGGCCTGGCGTGGTCAGGAACGGTTCGGCGGACAGATGAAAGCTTAAGTCATAGGTGCCCCCGACCGCATCACATTGTTGCCGCAGCCATTGTTGCAGGCCGTCTGCCGTCTGCTCTGTATTGAAGCGGATATTGAACACTGCCCGGGCCTGGGAGGGGAGTACGTTGGTGGCGCTGTTGCCGACGTCGATGGTGGTCAGTTCCAGATTGGTGGGCGAGAAATGTTGGTTGCCGCTATCAAAGGTGTGTTGGCTCATACGATGCAGAATTTCAATCAGGGGGGGCAGGGGATTATGGGCCAGGTGCGGGTAGGCCACATGGCCCTGGACTCCATGTACCACCAGGGTGCCGGTAAGACTGCCGCGGCGGCCGATCTTCACCATGTCGCCCAAGGCCTCCGGGTTTGTCGGCTCCCCCACCAGGCAATGGTCCAGGCGTTCGCCCCGTTCACCCAGCCAACCGAGCACCTTGCGGGTGCCGTTGATGGAGGGGCCTTCCTCGTCACCGGTGATTAAAAGCGAGATCGAGCCGTCGAAACGGCCGCCGCGCTTGGCCAGGAAAATATCGACGGCGGAGATAAAGGCGGCCACCGCGCCTTTCATGTCCGTGGCGCCCCGGCCGTACAGGATGCCGTCGCGAATGTCTGCGGCAAAGGGTTCCAGGCTCCAGGCATCGGCATCACCCACGGGCACCACATCGGTGTGGCCAGCGAAGCAAAAATTTGGCCCGCGATCACCCAATCGGGCGTACAGATTATCAACATCCGCCGTATTGGGGGCAGAAAATGTCATCGAATGGCAGGTGAAGCCCAGGCGCTCCAACGCAGCCGCCGTGACCCCAAGGGCCCCGCCATCGCTGGGCGTGACGGAAGCGCAACGGATTAGGGCGCGCGCCAGTTCCACGGCGTCCGTGGGCTTGTTATCGGCCATGACGGGTAAATCCAACCTTCTAGTCGCGCAACAATTCGTTGATCGAGGTCTTGGCCCGGGTGCCCGCATCCACCTGTTTGACAATGACCGCGCAGTAGAGATTAACGCCGCCGATTGCGCCGGGCATGGAACCGGGCACGACAACGGAATAGGCTGGGACACGGCCATAGGAAACTTCGCCGGTCGCACGATTGACGATCTTGGTGGAGGAGCCAATGAAAACGCCCATGGAGAGCACGGAGCCTTCTTCGATAATGACCCCTTCGGCAACCTCGGACCGGGCTCCGATGAAGCAATTGTCTTCGATGATCACCGGTTCCGCCTGCAACGGTTCCAGAACGCCGCCGATGCCGGCGCCACCCGAGATATGGCAATCCTTGCCAATCTGGGCACAACTGCCAACCGTGGCCCAAGTATCGATCATGGTGCCGCTGTCCACATAGGCGCCCAGATTGACGAAACTCGGCATCAACACCACATTGGGCGCGATATAGGCGGACCTGCGGACGATACAGTTGGGGACGGCGCGGAAACCGGCGGCCCGAAACTGGTTGTCGCCCCAGCCTTCGAATTTGGACGGTACCTTGTCGTACCACGTCGTCCCTGGCCCTGGGCCGCCTTCGATCGCCGTCATGTCGTTTAGGCGAAAGGACAGCAACACCGCCTTTTTCAGCCATTGATTAACCTGCCAGCCGCCGGCGCTTTTTTCCGCCACCCGTTGGAGGCCTTGGTCCAGTGCGTCCAACGCCGCATCGACGGCATCGCGCACTTCGCCCGTGGTATTGACGCTGATGCCGTCGCGTTCTTCCCAGGCATCGTCAATGATGCTCTCAAGGCTGCCCGTGCTCATTAGGTTTCTCCCCGCTATAAACGGTGGGCAAACTAACCCGGCCCAATTTTCTGTCAACTCATTAGCGTCCCGCGGGCCGGCATTGGGTTCATAAATTCAGCAACCAACCCGGCAAATCATCGGTGATGTGGTGAACATGTAGTATTTGCTCCGCAGCCAGGCTCAGGTCGCGGCCGCCGCGGACCCAGACCGTTGCCATGCCAAGATCGGCCGCCGGCACCAGATTTTGCGCAATGTCCTCGACCATCACCGCGCGGTTGGGGTCGATTTGGTGCCGGGCCAAAACGGCGTCATAGGGCAGGTGGTTTGGTTTTGGCACGAAATCGGCATCGACAATGTCAAAATAACCGTCGAAATGATGTTGAATGCCCAAGTGGCCAACCACCCGTCGGGCATGTTCGGTAGTGGCATTGGTATAGACCACCTTGCGTCCCGGCAGGGCGTCCAGGGCCTGGCTCAAGCGGTCATCGATTGGTATACCAGATAGATCAAGGTCGTGGACATAGTCCAGGTAATCGCCTGGTTCCACGTCGTGCTCCAGCATCAGGCCCCGTAACGTGGTCCCATGGGTGTGGAAATAATGCTTTTGCACCACCCGCGCCTGCTCCAGAGGCAAATTTAAATATTGTGCCACGAATTCCCCCATGCGCTGCCCCAATTGGGCGCCAAGGTCGCAGTCCACTGGATATAGGGTATTGTCCAGATCAAAGATCCAGACGGCGATGTCCTGGGGGTTTACAGCGCTGGTTTCCGGCATCTTCCTAGATTGCGGGTAACGGCCGCGAAAGGCAAGCGTCACCGGCGCCGTCACCAACACCGTTCAGCGCCTTGCTGCCCGGGCCATTAACAACGCCTTAAGGTGCCGCGGATAAGCTTTCCCCCACGATGCTTAAGAACCTTTTGAAACGCAGAATAACCCGGCAAGCGGCCCATCTTCCCCTTTGTTGACGGATGTGACCGCCCCAGCCAGCATGGATTATGGCGCCCAGAAAAAGCTATTGGCGGCCTCGGATCTGGCGGCGCGCCTGCGCCTGACCGCGGCGGCAGATACGCGGCCCGAGATATTGTTATCCAAGGCATCGCCTTAAAAAAGCGGCTTGCCGTCCGATGTCGTGGCCAAGGTGCTCGCGTCCACGGACGCGCGGGCGATGACGGCGGTCGCTCGGAAAGCTGATTTATCCATGCGTACGGCCATGTAACTGCAACTCCGCATCGCCCGGGTGCGTACGAAATCCATATTGAATCCTCGCGATGGCGTCGATTATCCGCTCAGCGTGGTCGAATTGGAAAAGCAATTGAAGCGGCTGGTATAAACACGCCGGAAGCGCTAGCAGGGTGCTGAAAACGATTTAGGCCGCATTGGATCACAAAATTTAGTCATACCCGCGAAAGCGGGTATTCAGAAAACGCTCGAAGACAGCGGTAATTCCTGCCGCATCTAGATGCCCTCTTTCGCGGGTATAACGACAATAGGCGGAATACTTAAGTTTTTTATAGCGCCCTGCTAGGTGTTAGCCTCGATCATGGTGCCGACGCCGGCAGCGGTGAAGGCTTCCAACAACAGCACGTGGGGCAGCCGGCCATCCAAAATATGGGCCGCGCCGACGCCCTGTTGCACGGCGTCCAGGCAGGTCTCCAGCTTTGGGATCATGCCGCCCTTGATGACCTCGTCGCGCCTCAGGGCCTCGGCTTGGCCGGGGGTCATTCTCGAAATCAACTCACCATTCCCATCCAGTACCCCGGGGACGTCCGTCAGCATCACCAGCTTGGCGGCCTGCAAGGTTGCCGCGATCTTGCCGGCGACCGTATCGGCGTTGATGTTATAGGTCTCGCCATTGGCGCCGACGCCGATCGGGGCGATCACCGGGATCAGGTCCGATTGCGCAAAAGTCACCAGTAGCTTCGGATTGATGCGCACGGGCTCACCCACGAAGCCCAGATCCAACGCTTTTTCGATATTGGAATCGGGATCCCGTGTGCTGCGCTGCAGTTTGCGCGCCTCGATCAGGCGGCCATCCTTGCCCGACAGGCCGACGGCGACGCCGCCGGCGCCGTTGATGGCGGTGACCACGGCCTTGTTGATGGAGCCCGACAACACCATTTCGACGATTTCCACTGTCGCGGCGTCGGTAACGCGCAGGCCGTCGATGAAAGAGCTTTGTATCTTTAGGCGGTCCAGCATGGCGCCGATTTGCGGCCCGCCACCGTGTACTACCACCGGATTGATGCCGACCTGCTTCATCAACACGACGTCCCGGGCAAAATCATCCGCCCGCTCCGCATTACCCATGGCATGGCCACCATACTTGATGACAAAGGTCTGGCCGGTAAAGCGGCGCATATAGGGCAACGCCTCAACCAGCGTCCGGGCGGTGTGTAATTGAACTTCTTGTTGCGTATCGGTCATGGCGCCGGCTTATAACGCACTCATTCCCCGTCCGCCAGAGCGATTTCCGCCGGCCCGTTTTCTGCCGGGCCGTCCGCGACCGGGAGGCTTTCCGCCAGCGTGGCAAAAGAGGCACGGGCCTCGTCCAGGCCCCACCGTTTGGCGGCGGATGTAGCTAGAATTTCCGGATGGGCCGCGCCATGGCGGCTGATTTCCTTCGCCGTGGTTTGCCGAATTTTGTCCAGGTCGCCCGGCTTCTCCTTGTCGATCTTGGTTAGCGCCACCTGATAGACCACCGCCGCCTTGTCCAGCAGGTCCATCACGGCATGGTCCGGCGCCCCGACACCGCGCCGGGCATCGATTAGCAGGCAGACCCGGCGCAAATTGACCCGGCCCCGCAGATAATCCTCGATCAATTTATTCCACCGCGCGATCTCTTCCTTGCCGGCCCGGGCATAGCCATAGCCGGGCAGATCGACCAGCATCAAAGTCCCGCCCAGGCGGAAAAAATTGACCTCCCGGGTGCGTCCCGGCGTGTTCGAGGTGCGGGCCAGGGTTTTCCGGTTGGTCAGGGCATTCAACAGGCTGGACTTGCCCACGTTGGAACGCCCGGCGAAGGCGATTTCAGACAGTTCGGGTTGGGGTAATTCCGCTTCCGTACGGACACCCATGACGAATTCGCATTCCTGGGTAAACAGCAGCCGTCCCGTTTCGATGGCGGCGGCGGCATTGGTGCTATCGTCTTCGCCGGCGGGGGTCTCTGGCATTTACTTAGGCTTAATCGGCACGCCCATCCGTTTCATGATGATCCATTGCTGGGTGATGGAGAGAACATTGTTCCAGGTCCAATAGATCACCAGTCCGGCGGGGAAACTGCCCAACAAGAAGGTGAAGAATAACGGCATGAACAGAAAGATTTTCGCCTGCACCGGATCCGCCGGCTGCGGGTTCAGCAATTGTTGCATATACATGCTGGCGCCCATGAAAACGGGCCAGATGCCGATCATCAGAAACTGCGGCAATTCCCAGGGAATGGCGCCAAACAAGGTGAATAGATACATGGGGTCGGGTGCCGAGAGGTCGTGGATCCAGCCAAAGAAAGGCTGGTGGCGCATCTCGATGGTTACAAACATGACCTTATACAAGCAGAAAAACACCGGGATCTGGATTACCACCGGCAAACAGCCCGCCGCCGGGTTGACCTTCTCCCGCTTGTAGAGGGCCATCATTTCCTGGTTCATCTTGGTCCGGTCTTCACCAAAACGCTCCCGCAATTTGGTCATTTCGGGCTGTAGGGCCTTCATCCTGCTCATGGCCTTGTAGGATTTGTTGGCCAGGGGAAAGAATAGCGTTTTGACACAGACGGTTAGCAACAGGATTGCCAGGCCGAAATTTCCCAGCATCTTGAAGAAGTAATCCAGCACGAAAAACATCGGCTTGGTCAGGAAATAGAACCAGCCGAAATCCACCGCTAGATCAAATCGGGCGATCCCCAATTGGGTCTCGTATTTATCCAACAGGTGAACTTCCTTGGCGCCAGCAAAGACGTGGCTGACGGTTTCCGCCGTCGCGCCCGATGCGATTGCCTGTGGCGCCTGGGTCAGAAAATCGGCCTGATAGGTGTCTTGTTTGTTAGGCTGGCTGTAACGGAAGGTGCCGGCGAAGGGTGCTTTTTGGTCGGGGATCAGGGCCGTCAACCAAAATTTGTCCGTGATGCCGATCCAACCGCCCACGCTATTGGTGGCGACCGCGGGACCTTCCTGCAGGTCGTCGTAGTCTACTTCTTTCAAGGTATCGTTGAAAACCGCTAGCGGACCTTCATGCAGAATATAAAAACCCAGAGTATTTGGGGTGTTGGTGCGTGAAATCCGGCCAAAGGGGTGGATGGAAATGGCCTGGCCAGAATTATTTTCCACCCGCTGGGTCACGGTCAGCATAAAAGCATCATCGATTGCAATGACCTGAATGAAGCGGACGCCCTGGCCGTTTTCCCAACTCAAGGTCAGGGGCCGGGACTGTATAAGGGACGGGCGGTCGGCCTGCCAAACTGTTTCGCCGTCGGGTACCTTCAGCTCGCCGACGGGAACCCAGCCGAATTGGCTAAAATAAGGGTTTGCCGCGCCGCGGGGCGATAACAAAGTGACGGCCGGGCTGTCCTTGTCAATCGTGGCTTTATAGTCCAGCAGCGTCAGGTCATCGATGCGGGCGCCTTTCAAGGCGATGGAGCCGCCCAGTCGGATGCCGTTGACGCTGACGCGCGGCGATTGTTTCAGCGCGGCATCGCGGCTGGCAAGCGCATTCGCCGTCCCTGGCATGGCAGTCGCCGCCGGCGCCCCGGGTATGGTGCCCGTGGCGCCCGATATGGCCCTGCCCGCGGCGCCTGGCGCGGCTGGGATCATTGATCCGTTGGTGCCTTGGCTAGCCTGAATTTCGGCTTGTTGCTGCTGTTGCCGTTCTTGCCGGGGCGCTTCCCAAAAAAACTGAAAGCCCAGCAGAATAGCCAGAGACAAGGCGATCGCGATGATAAGGTTACGATGGTCAGACATGAGGTATCGCTTTATCGATTTTATAGGCTGGCCGGCGGATGACCAACGGGCCTTCGGCGGGCGGGCCGGACGGATGGGGCAGCTGAACTTGCGGTACAGGATCATAGCCATGTCCGCCCCAGGGGTGGCACCGCAGAAGCCGCCGCAGGGTTAGCCAGCTACCATGAATAGGTCCATGAAGCTGTAAGGCCTCCAGGCCGTAGTGGGAACAACTGGGTAGATAGCGGCACCGGCCCGGCAGCAGAGGCGACAGGCAAACACGATAGGCCAGGATCAAGCCGCGTAGCATTTGTGTCACTAAATTGCCGATCACGGATTTGCACATGGCCAATTCGCTCATGATGGTGCCGGTTCCGGGTTGTTTTGCACCAAGCAGTTGGTGCGCCGTAGCGCCCGCCGCAAATCAGCCAGCAGCTCACCATAGGGCCGCTGCAGGGTCGCTTTGCGCCCGATTAGCACATAATCATGGTTGGCAGCGGCATGGCCAGGCATCACCGCCACCACCGCTGCCCGCAGACGCCGCTTGGCACGATTGCGCGCCACGGCGTTGCCAACCTTTTTACTGGCCGTGAAACCAATACCCACAACAGCCCCCGATCCCTCACCGGCGCCAGCTGGATGGCTGGTTTGCCGATCGGCAACCTGCAGGACAAGGCCAGGCGCCGCGAAGCGTCGGCCGGCCCTGGCCACGCGCATAAAATCCGCGCGCCTTTTTAGACGCACGAGTCCTACTTCACTTTGTTCCAATTCGCCACACACGGGTCCGCCGCGCCCAGAAATCGGGGCCGGGTTCATGCTATGCCGAAAGTTGCTTGCGGCCTCTGGAACGGCGCTTTGCCAGAAGACGGCGACCGCCAACGGTCGCCATGCGATGACGAAAGCCATGCCGGCGTTTACGGACCAGTCTGCTGGGTTGGTAGGTGCGTTTCACCCCTCAACCTCCATCAAAAAATTCGACCCATCAGGGGCCTGAAACAAGACGCGCTGTATACGGTTTCGATTACGAGAAGTCAACGCCGCCATGGACCTCATGCGGCCGTCCTCTGGGGCCGCCAGGGTGAGCTGAGCGGAAGCCTCCACGTTGAGGGTGCGCACTGTCGAATTCGTGACATATCCACCCTATTCCAAGGGGTGGTTTAGGCTATAGTCGCATTCGGATCTTAGGGGTGTTGCCATGGGCGGCCAGGTTCAAACGGAAAAGGACGATCAGGCTGCCGCGCCGGTGCCGTTGCTATCGCTACGCCGATTGTGGCCTTTGCTGGTACTGGTGGCCGGCCTGATCGGCTTTCTGGCCCTTGACGGCGATGCCTATTTTACCCTGGACAGCCTGCGTCTGTATCGCGCTGATCTGGCCGAATATGTTGACCAACACACCGTTGGCATGGCCTTGTTGTTTGCAGCCGCCTATATGGTGATGGTGGCGTTTTCCCTGCCGGGCGCCTTGGTCATGACCATAACCTGTGGTTTCTTTTTTGGCAGTTTTGTGGGTGCGTGCCTAGTGGTGGTTGGCGCCACGTGTGGCGCTACGGCCATATTCCTGATCGCCAAGACCTCCCTGTGCGATCCCTTGCGCGCCAGGGCCGGACCAGCGC
>CAUZBE010000042.1:0-12851 GCA_963577885.1 Alphaproteobacteria bacterium | reverse complement strand
CTGCAAATAGGCCTCTGCCGTATAGCGCCCGCGATCGCCTAATTCATCAAATCCAGAGCGGAATATCACGTCGTCTATATAATCCGCTGGCAGGCTGGTCACTTCAGCCAGACAGGCAAGCCGGCGGGCAAAATCATAGCGGCAGAGGACATCGTCCATGTCGAAGATGACCAATCTAATCGCCGCCATGGACCCTAAAGGGCCGCCGTCATGCCACCATCGACGGTCAGAGACGCACCGTTGACATAGCCGCCGGCATCCGAGGCCAGAAATACCGCCGCGCCGGCTAATTCCACCGGATCACCCCAACGGCCCAATGGCGTGCGTCCCTTCACCATGGCGTCAAACTCCGGATCGGCGATCAGGGGCGCATTAAACTCGGTCGCGAAATAGCCCGGGTTGATGGCATTTACCGTAACCCCGTGCGGCCCCAGTTCGATGGCCAGAGTCTTGGTTAAACCAACCAGTCCATGTTTGGACGATACGTAGGCCGGAACGGTGGCCCGGCCGATCTGCCCCAGGATTGAGGAAATATTGATGATCCGGCCCCAGCCGCGCCGGACCATGCCCGGCGCGACCAGCTGCGCCAACAAAAATGGCGCGGTCAGGTTGACGTCAAGCACATCGCGCCACTTCTCTTCCGTGAAATTGGCCAGAGCCGCACGATGAATAATGCCCGCGTTGTTGACCAGTATCTCAATGCTTTCGGCCCCGCCATCCAAGCTGTCCAGGGCCGCCTTCCGGCTCGGGCCGTCCGCGGCATCGAAGGGCAAGGCAGCAACTTCGTGGCCGGCGGCGGACAACGTTTTAACCACGTCCTGGCATTCCGAGACGGCGCGGGAATTGATCAGCACCCGTGCGCCCTGTTCTGCCATGGCCCGAGCTATTGCCAGGCCAAGACCCCGCGTTGAACCAGTAACTAGCGCCAGACGGCCATCAAGACGAAAATCCATTTCCCGTGCCTAATTCAATACCGCTACATGATCGCGCCAACGGTCCAGGGTACAAATTCATCGGAGCCAATTCCCAGAACTTCCGATTTCGCCTGCTCACCGGATGCGGTCGCCAGGATTAATTCAAAAATTTCCTGGCCCATGGCCTCGATCGTCATATCACCATCTACAATACGGCCACAGTTGATGTCCATATCGCCAACCATGCGGTCAAACATGTGTGTATTGGTGGCCAATTTCAGGCAGGGTACCGGCTTGCCGCCAAAGACCGAGCCACGGCCAGTGGTAAAACAAGTAATATTGGCGCCCCCCGCGACCATGCCGGTGATGGAGGCCGGATCGTAGCCTGGCGTATCCATGAAAACAAAACCCTTAGCGGTAATCGCCTCGGCATAGTGGTAGACGTCGATCAAATTGGTGGTGCCGCCCTTGGCCGCCGCTCCCAGGGATTTTTCTAGGATCGTTGTCAGGCCGCCAGCCTTATTGCCGGGAGATGGGTTATTATTCATTTCCGCGCCCAGGGCTTTGGTGTATCGGCCCCACCAATGAATATGTTCGATCAGCTTTTCGCCCACTTCCCGGCTGATGGCACGACGGGTCAACAGGTGCTCGGCGCCAAAAATCTCCGGCGTTTCCGCCAAACAGGCTGTTCCGCCATGGCGGATCAGCATATCCGCCGCCGCGCCCAGGCCCGGATTGGCCGAAATTCCCGAATAGGCGTCCGAGCCGCCGCACTCCATACCCAGAATCAATTCGCTGGCCGGCATGGTCTCCCGCATCACCCGGTTCGCATCGGGCAGCATATCGCGGATCAGGCCGATGCCCCGCTCCACCGTAGCCGCCGTCCCACCCGTATCCTGAATGGTAAAGGCATGCAGTTTGTCCGACGGGTTCAGCTTCTCCGCCTCCATCATGGCGCCGATCTGGTTCGCCTCGCAGCCCAGCCCCACTAGCAAATTTGCGGCGAAGTTCGGATGCTTGGCATAGCCCGCGATACTGCGTTGAATATAATTCAGGCCTATCCCGGTGCAACCGCCGCAGCCATAGTCATGGGTCAGCGACACCACCCCATCGACATTCGGAAATTCAGCCAGCGCATCGCCACGAAAGGCATCGGCGATCATGCGGGCCGCCGTCGCAGAACAATTTACAGAGGTCAACACGCCTATATAATTACGTGTCGCGATGCGGCCGTCGGATCGGCGGATACCTTGAAATGTGGCCCGTTTATGCTCAGGCACAAAATCCACCGGCGTGACATCAGCGCCGAACATATAGTCCCGATCGAAATCCTTGACCATGACGTTATGGGTATGGACGTGATCGCCTGGTTTTATATCAGCACTGGCAAAACCGATGATCTGATCGTACTTGCGAACCGGTTCGTCCTTGGCGATGGCATGGGTGGCGATCTTGTGCCCCGCCGGGACCATTGTATCGGCGTCTACCGCCTCACCGGCCACCTTGCTACCTTGCGCGATGTCATCCCGGGCCACAACGACGTTGTCGTTGCCATGAAGTCGGATTGTGGTCGATTGTGTCTTGATCATTGAGACTCTCCCCAGGTTGACACCATATACCCAGTAACTTAACCCAATTGGAAAATTCCGTCATTCTGGATTATTATTCTTGGACCATAACGATAAAAAGGGCAGACCATGGCGCTGGATCCACAAATTGAATACGTGCTGGGTTTGATTGAGCAATCTCCCAATCCCGAACTGCACACGGTCTCAGCGGAAGAGGCGCGGCAGATATTCGAAGCCACCGCGCCGGCCCTGAATGTGCGGCCAGAGGGTATATTCCGATCGGAAGACCGCTGGATCGACGGTGTCGAGGGCAAAATTCTGATCCGCATCTATACCCCACATGAACCAGCGCCGGGCGAATTGCTGCCCATATTGGTCTTTTACCACGGCGGGGGCTTCGTCATCGGTAGTTTGGATAGCTATGACAACCTGTGCCGCGCCATTGCCAATCGGACGGATTGTATCGTCGTGTCGGTGGATTACCGTCTGGCGCCGGAGCACAAATTCCCGGCCGCGGTGGACGATGCGCTGGAAGCCTATCAATGGGTGATCGATCACGCCGGGGAACTGGACGGCGATGCCGGGCGCATGGCGATCGGGGGCGATTCCGCCGGCGGCAATATCACTGCCGTCACCGCCATTGGCATCCGTGACGAAGGCTATATGGCTCCACTGTTACAGATCCTGATTTACCCCGTGGCGGGCGGCGCGCCAGAAACACCCTCCCATTACGAATTTGCCGAAGGTTTGTTGCTGACACGCGCCAGTATTCTATGGTTCTACGATCAATATTTGGACCGGCCCGAAGACGTCACCGATCCGCGCTTTGCGCCCCTCCTAGCGGACGATCTGTCTGACCTGCCCCCTGCCCTGGTAATTGTAGCCGGCCATGACCCCTTGCGCGACGAAGGCATCGCCTATGCCGATCGACTAGGCCAGGCTGGGGTAGAGGCGGAATTAGTCAACTACGAAGGTATGGTGCACGGCTTCCTATCCCTCGCGGACGCAGTCGATCAGGGGAAACTGGCCATCGATCAGGTAGCGACGGCTCTTCGCACGGCCTTCAAAGACGTTTCTTGAGGCAATTGTGTTAAATTAACCCTTCTTGAACGAAGCCTGTTTATCCTACGCACAAAGAGATAGGCAGCCATGTCAAAAGCCCATTACAAATCCGCCGATGTCGTGGAAAATCGTCGTGATCGACGGCCGTCATTTCTACGGCTAAATTCGGACGCAGACGGCGGCTAATACGAAAGTTGCGACTGGGGCCTTGGCGGCATACGGATCGAAGGTCTTGTTCCCAGGCAAAAAATGGAGGAGGGTCTTAGAATTCTGGTTCCCGGTGTGCGCAAAGGTCATCATCTGAGCATAGATGCCACGGCAACGATCATTCGAATTGATGATATCAAATGTGAAACAGCTTTGCGCTTCAAAAATTTAAGCGCCGAGTATCTGAATGTACTGGAAGAGTTGATTGCCGGCCACCGGATTAGCGCTTAAAGAATTTTCAGGACATTCTCCGGTGGGCGACCCAGCGCCGCTTTGCCGTTTGCCAACACGACCGGCCGTTCGATCAAGACCGGGTTGGCAACCATGGCGTCGATCAGTTGTCCCTCACCCAATCCATCATCCGCCAGTCCGTTGGCGGCATAGGCGTCTTCCTTTGCACGCATAAGTTGGCGCGGCGCCACGTTCAGTAAGGTTAGAATAGCCTTTAGCGTCTCCGCATCCGGCGGGTTTTGCAGATACTCAATTATTTCCGGCTCGATACCACGATCCCGCAGCAATTTCAGTGTCTGACGGGATTTTGAACAACGGGGATTGTGATAGATCGTAACGGTCATGGTGGCCTCTCTATGAATCGCGGCGAAAATCTAGCAAAGGCACTCTCCAATTGACACTGCAAACGCGCTAAACCGAGCTAGAACGATTAATTGTCAGGGGGTGGCGCATGAGTTCCGACGTGCCGGCCGGCTTTGAAGCGGCCGCCAAAAGCAATACATTCGAAAGCCTGGTCGGCCCGCTCTACGAAAAGTGGGGCGGCAACAATATGTCTGCGGCTTTCGCGCCGCTCCACACCACGGCAACGGCCGCGGCGTCGTCCATGGTGGTATGCTATTTACTTTCGTCGATCACACCCTAGGCAACATGGTTGGGGAGCGGTTCGAGAATAAGCCCTGCGCCACGGTTACGCTGAATGTAGATTATCTGGCCGGGGCCAAAATCGGCGAATGGATCGAATGCACCGGCGCCATCACACGCGAAACCCGTTCCCTTATTTTTATCAAGGGCCAACTGACTATTAATGGCCAAATCGTCACGACGGCATCCGGCGTCTGGAAAAAACTGGGCGCCGACTAAACCAGCTTCCGGGTCGGGTCCAAATCAGCATAACTGGCGTCGCGTTTTTGTTGTTTGGCCATGAAGGCTTCGCCCAGATCGGCGCGGGATAGCATGGCGGCGTTCCAGGTAGCGACATAATTCAAGCCGTCAGCGATGGAATGATCGCGGGCGTAATTCAGCATCTCCTTGTTGCCAACCGTGGCAATGGGGCTTTTCGTGGCTATTTCCCCTGCGATCGCCATGACGCCGTCCAACAGCGCCGCATGGTCCGTGAAGACCTGGTTGACCAGGCCCCATTCCCGCGCCTCGGCCGCCATCATGCGCCGGCCCGTATAGGTCAATTCCCGGACGATACCCTGAGGAAGCATATGGGGCAGCCGTTGTAGGGTCCCCACATCGGCGGTCATGCCGATATTGGTTTCCTGGATGGAGAAGAATGCATCCTCGGTACAGTAGCGGATATCGCACGCGCTGATCAGGTCGATGCCGCCGCCAATGCAGGCGCCCTGTACCGCCACCAATACGGGGAGGCGGCAGCGGTCGACCACTGACATGGAGTCCTGCATGTGCAAAACCGTGCGCCGCAAAGCCTCCGCCTTGCGGGACGGCTCCCCCTCGGAAGCCATCAAGCCGACAGCAAAATCATTCAAATCCAGGCCGGAGCTAAAATGCTTGCCATGGGCCGAGAAGACCACGACGCGAGCGCTTGGGTCCTGTTCGATCTCGCCGAATACTGCGACCATTTCAGGCCAAAACGCTCGGTTCATGGTATTGAATTCGGCACCGCGTATAAACTGCACGTGGGCGATACCCTCCGCGACGTCCAAGCTTAATGTTTTATACGCCATTCAATCCTCCAGCCTTTCAGGCTAGCGCGCACAGATTTGCACACACAGCATTAGCCTGTGATAGCATGGCCTAATGGCTCGGAAAAGCGGGCTCTTCTGGCGGCCACGAACAAAAATGGGGAGACAAAAATGGCGGTCACGCAAGACAGCCTGATGGCACTGCAATTATTGGGTAAGGAATTCACCTATACGGACAATGACTCCATGCTCTATGCCATGGGCATCGGCATGGGGGCGGACCCGATGAACCGGGATGAGCTGGCCTTTTGTTACGAGAAGGGCCAGAAAGTGATGCCGTCCCAGGCGACAGTCATCGCCTTTGACGACAGCTTGTTCCTGAATTGCGGCCTTGATGCGGTGAAAATCGTCCACGGCGAGCAGCGCCTAACCCTGCATTGTCCGTTGCCAACAGCCGCCACCATTTCCTCCGACGCCAGGGTTACAGCGGCCTATGACAAGGGCGATGGGCGCGGTGCGCTGGTTCTGATGGAAACCGTACTGACCGATAAATCCAGCGGCGACAAGCTTTGCACCATGGAATCGGTTGTTTTCGCGCGCGGCGACGGCGGCTATGGCGGCCCCCAGGGCGTCCCGGAACCGCTGCCAAAATCGCCCATGGGACTGGCTGATCACGTGGTTGAATTTCAGACCCTGCCCCGCCAGGCGCTGATCTATCGCCTGTCCGGTGACCGCAATCCACTACATAGCGATCCTGAATTTGCCGCCGCCGCCGGCTTTGAGCAACCAATCCTGCATGGCCTGTGCACCTATGGTCATGCCTGCCACGCAGTGGTGCGCAGTTGCTGTAACTACCAGCCGGAACGGCTGCTTAGTTTCGCGGCCCGCTTTTCAGCCCCCGTAATGCCGGGCGATTTGCTGCAGACCCACATCTGGGTCGATGAGGACGAGATTTACTTCACCACCTCCGTGCCGGAGCGGCAGCAGATCGTGCTGTCCAACGGCTACGCCACCATTAAGGATTAACATCATGAGCCGCCAAAACATCTCGTCTGGCGAGCCGCTTGAAGCTAACGTCGGGTATTCCCGGGCCGTCCGCGTGGGCCAATGCGCTCATGTCTCGGGCACCAGCGCTTTTGGGCTCGACGGCCAGATGGTTTCGGATGATGCCTATGAATAGGCCCGGCAAATTTCAAGACCATCATCGCTTCCCTGGCGGAGGCCGGCGCCAAGCCGGAAGACGTGGTGCACACCGTCATGCGTGTAACCGATATAGCGGACCGGGAGGCCATGGGCAAAGCCCATGGCGAGGTCTTCGCAAATATTCGCCCGGCCTCGACCCTGGTTCAGGTCGTTGCCCTGGTGGCGCTCGATATGAAGATTGAGATTAAAGCGTACGCAGAATTGCCGGAGAGCGCCTGAGTAAATGTCCACCGTGACGATCGACGACGTCCGTGCCGCCGCGCAACGGATCAAGGGCCGGGTGCGCCGCACGCCTATGTTACCGGCAACCCTGGCGCATAGCCCCTTGCCGGGTCCGCCGACCTTGAACCTAAAGCTGGAATGCCTGCAGGTCTCGGGCTCGTTTAAGGCGCGGGGCGCCATGAGCAAGCTGACCACCTTGGACGCCGCCGCTAAGGCGCGCGGCCTGATCACCGCCTCTGGCGGCAATCATGGCCTGGGCGTAGCCTACGCGGGCCATGCGGCGGGGGTCGGGGTAACCATCTATCTGCCTGGCAATACGCCCCCCGCCAAGGCCGATAACCTGCGCCGCTGGGGCGCCGAAGTTCATATTTATGGCGATGTCTGGGACGATGCCAACCGGGAGGCACTATCAGTTGCCGCGCGGACCGGGCAAACCTATATCCATCCCTTCGCCGACCCGGACGTCATCGCGGGGCAAGGCACTATCAGCCTGGAAGTTCTCGCCGACGCAGAGGATACGAATGTTCTGCTGGTTTCCATCGGCGGCGGCGGCCTGATCGCCGGCGTGGCCCTGGCGGCCAAGGCCCTGAGACCCGATATCACGGTCATCGGCATTGAACCGATGGGCGCACCTACGCTGTATGAAAGCGTCGCCGCCGGTAAGCTGGTGGAATTGGCCAGCATTGATACCCTGGCCAACACCCTGGCGCCCCGGCGTAGCGAGCATCTTAATCTCGCCCTAATCCAGCAGAACGTGGACGATATCGTTCTAGTTTCTGACGAGCAAATGCGCCAGGCCGCCCGCTGGCTGTGGCAGGAATTTGGCCTGAGCGTGGAGCTGTCCGCCGCCGCCGCCATCGCCGCCCTACAGTTCGGCGCCTATGCGCCAGCCGAGGGCGCGGTCTGTACCGCCCTGATCTGCGGGGCAGGCAGCGATGGTGCAGTCTGATATAGCTGATATAGCCGATAGAGAGACGGCTGCGACCGCACCTGATTTCGCGGACGAAAAGCACCGTATCCTGGCCGAGGTTTTTGGTTTCCCGGGCTTTCGGCCTGGCCAGGAGGAAATTATAGATGCCCTGATGGGGGGCAAAAGCGTCCTGGCCGTGATGCCGACGGGGGCGGGCAAATCCTTGTGCTTTCAGGTTCCCGCCCTCGCGCTGGGTGGTTTAACCATTGTCGTCTCACCCCTGCTGGCCCTGATGCAGGATCAGGTCTCGGCCCTGCAGTTGGCCGGCGTTCGGGCCGAGACCATCAATTCCGGCCGTGACCGGGGAGAAAACGTCGATGTCTGGCGCCGGGTCTCCGCCGGCGAGGTATCGCTGTTGTATCTATCGCCCGAGCGCCTAATGACGCCGCGCATGCTGGACGCCCTGGCCCGCCTGCCTGTCAGCCTAGTCGCCGTGGACGAGGCCCATTGTATCTCGCAATGGGGGCCAGCCTTTCGCCCGGAATATGCCGATCTGACCCGCTTGCGCGCCTTGTTCCCGGATGCCGCCATGGTCGCCCTGACCGCCACGGCGGACGCCATAACCCGCCGCGATATCGCGGACAAATTGTTTGGCGAGAACGCCAAAATTTTCGTGCAAGGCTTTGACCGCCCGAACATCCACCTAGCAGTGACATTTAAACAAGATTGGAAACAGCAGATGTTGGCCTTCCTGCGTCGGCACGATGGGGAAAGCGGCATTATTTATTGCCTATCGCGGAAAAAGACCGAGGAGACGGCGGCCTTGTTGTTGGACCATGGCGTGACCGCTCTGCCCTATCACGCGGGTATGGAGAAATCGCAGCGCGATAGTAACCAGGATCGCTTTATGCGCGAGGATGCGGTCGTCATGGTGGCCACCATCGCCTTTGGCATGGGCATCGATAAACCCGATGTGCGCTTCGTTCTGCACACGGATCTACCCGGCAGCATGGAGGCTTACTATCAGGAGTTTGGTCGGGCCGGCCGAGATGGTGCCCAGGCCCAGGCCCTGATGCTGTACGGCCTGGGCGATATCCGCATGCGCCGTCAGTTCATCGAACAGGAGGGGGGTGGTGAAGACCGCCGCCGCCAGGAGCACAAGCGCCTGGATGCCCTGCTGGCCTATTGCGAGGCGCCGCAATGCCGCCGCCAACCTCTGCTGGCCTATTTCGGCGAAGACACGGAGCCCTGCGGCCATTGCGATTTGTGTCTTGATGCCAGCCCTGCCGTGGACGGCACTGATCTAGCGCAACTGGTCCTGGCCGCCGTCCGCGACACTGGGCAACGGTTTGGCGCGGCCCATATTGTCGATGTCCTGTGCGGCTCCAACAACGAAAAGGTGCGCAAGTTCAATCACCAGCGCCTTGATAGCCACGGCGCCGGCAAGGCCCGGCGCAAGCCCGAATGGCAATCCATCCTGCGACAACTGGTGGCGGGGGGTTGCCTGCAATTGGATATGGAAGGCTATGGCGGCCTGGCGCTAGGCCCACGAGGCCAGTCCGTGCTGCGGGGCGAGGAGGGTTTTTTATACCGGTCCGTTGCCGCGCCACAATTCCGTGACACCGGGGGTAGGACAGCTCGGGCCGCAACTCGGGCCACCCCGCGCACGGACGAGCCGGACTTATCAGGCCGGGACCAGGACCTGCTGGGCGAATTGAAGGCTCTGCGCTCACGTCTATCCAAGGCGCGGAACGTACCCGCCTATGTGGTGTTCTCCGACCGCTCCCTGGCGGACATGGCCTTGAACAAACCCACCTCCATCGACGAATTTTCTACCATCCATGGCGTCGGCCAGGCCAAACTAAAGAAATTCGCCACCACCTTCCTGGCCGTGATTGCGGAGCACGGGCAATAGATCAGATTGGGTGACGGCAGGTTTCTACGCCTGGAGAGGAAATACGCCAGAACTTACTTACGCACGGCTGATGTGTCCCCTAAATCTCACCGGGCAGGTCGGCCTCAGCCTTGCTCTCAAATGCGCCAGGCGGAATGCATGGCAACGACGCCGCCTGCCAAGTTACGATAGCTGATATTGCCCAAGCCGGCATCGGCGATCATGGCGGTGAACGTTTCTTGATCGGGAAATGTACGGATGCTTTCTGCCAGATAACGATAGGATGCCTCATCACCAGCCACGATGTGGCCCAGGCGCGGCACGACCTGAAACGAATATTTATCGTATAAACGTTCCAATCCTGGCAGAGTGAGATGGGAGAACTCCAGGCACAGAAATCGGCCACCAGGCTTAAGCACTCGGCCCATTTCGGCCAGCCCCCGCGTTTTGTCGGTCATGTTGCGGATGCCGAAGGCGCAGGTCGCCGCATCAACGGATGCGTCGGGAATAGGCAGGCTTTCTCCATTTGCGCAAAGCCAATCGATGGCGCCGGTCAGACGCGGCTGTCGCGTGCGTCTTTTGCCTATCGAAAGCATTTCCTGATTGATATCGGCCACGGTAACCCTCCCGCCACCTGCGGCAAGAAATCGCAGCGCTATATCTCCGGTCCCCCCAGCCAAATCCAACAGATGCATCTCTGCCTTGGGTCGCAGCCAAGTGACGAGCGCCGCCTTCCAATGGCGATGCATACCACCAGACATCAGGTCGTTCATCACATCGTAGCGGCCAGCCACGGAGTCAAAAACTTCGCGCACAAGCGTAGCCTTCGATTCCCATGGTACCCTTTGAAAACCGAAATCAGTTCTGGCATTTGGCGCCATGTTTAGCATTACTCTAATGTTCGTCTCGCTCTGTTTATCTTGTAGGGATTATGGAACAACGAGGCAGCATAGCATATTCAACCGCATGCTTGGCAGCGATCGGAAAAATCAACTACCCTACCTCCATGCCAGAACTTCCCGAAGTTGAAACCGTCTGCCGTGGCCTGGAAGGGCCCCTGGTCGGTCACCGACTGATTAAGGTCACCCAGCGCCGTGACAATTTACGCTGGCCCCTGCCTGATAAATTTTCCCAGCGTTTACAAGGCCGAAAAATCATACGCCTATACCGTCGGGCAAAGTTTATTCTGGCCGATCTCGACGACGGCTGGGTCTGGATGACCCATCTGGGTATGTCAGGCCGAATGTATATCCATAATGGTTTGGCCCCAAATCCCGGCAAACATGATCACGTGCTGTTGGAGACGGATGACGGACACAACGTGGTGTATCAAGACCATCGCCGGTTTGGCATGATGGATCTTGTGCATGCTGATGAGCTGTACAACCACCGCCTTTTACGGGACCTGGGTCCGGAGCCACTTGGTAATGAATTCAGCGGCGTCGTCTTGTCCGATTCTTTGCAAGGTCGGCGCACCCCGATCAAATCCGCTTTGCTGGATCAAAAAATTGTCGCGGGTCTGGGTAACATCTATGTGTGTGAGGCGCTGTTCCATACAGGTATATCACCTCGACGTCTGGCCGCATCAGTTGCCGGCAAGCGGGCCGAAAGGTTGGTGCCTGTCATTCGCGACGTCCTAACGAAAGCCATCGCCAAGGGCGGCTCCACCCTGCGTGACTATGTTCAGGCCTCCGGCGAATTGGGGTACTTCCAGCACGAATTCGCTGTATACGGACGCCAGGGAGAACCCTGTGTCCAATGCGGCCAAGCCATTAAGCGCGTGGTGCAAGCGGGTCGCTCCACATTCTTTTGTTCCAAATGCCAGCGGTAGTGGCACCTCGCGCTCAGGCTTTGCTATAGTTACCTTGATAATGATGGAAAAATGACCCGTAGGAGCGACCCATGAGCAAAGTCCTGGTGGAAATAGATGGCCCGGTGCGGACCATAACCATGAACCGGCCGGAAAAACGAAATGCCCTGGATACGGAGACCCTGGACGGCCTAAGGGCCGCCTTTCCAGACCAGCCGGGTCCTAACGAACGAGTGGCTGTATTGCGCGCCAACGGGCCATCTTTTTGCTCCGGCATGGACCTAAGCCAAAAAGCCGCTGGTCTGGGCAAGCCCGGATCGATAGAGGCCATGTTGCGCCGAGTTGAAATATATCCGCTGCCCGTTGTCGCCGTGGTGCATGGCCCGGCCATTGCGGGCGGCAACGAGTTAGCCCTGCATTGCGATTTTGTCGTTGCCAGCACGTCGGCAATATTTGGCATGTCCTTAGCGCAAATCGGCTTGGCACCAACCTGGTTCCTGGCGAAAAAGCTAATGGAGGTCGCCGGCCCCGTGGCAACGCGGGAAATTCTATTGCTGGGCGATCCGTTGCCGGCTACGCGCATGCACGAATTGGGTATTATCGCCCGTATTGCCGAACCGGATGCCTTGCAAGACGCGGCGCAAAAGGTCATTGACCGTTTGGCCGCCAACGCACCGATGTCGTTGCGCAATATGAAAGCCATGATGGTAAGACACATGGCCTTCCGGGACGCCACCGCACACGACGACTTGAACGCCGATGTGGCCAAGGTCGCCGCCTCGGCCGATGCCCTGGAAGGTGTCAAAGCCAGGTTAGAGCGCCGCCAGCCTAACTTCCGCGGCGAATAGCGGGAACCCGGCAAATGTCTATTCGGATGGAAAAACCCTGGCAGCCTCTGACTATAGAACAGGCGAATAACATGCCGGCGCATTTGGGCGTCTTTCAGATATCTAACGCCGGGTATGACGTCGTCTATATCGGTTATGCCGGTGGTCGCAGCCTTTGGGGCCTGCGCGGCGCCTTGCAGGAACAGCTGGCAGAACTGGGCGATGGTTTCAATTTCAGGGTCGAAGTGAACCAGCAGTATCTGAGCCGTTGGGAAGAGTTGTTGAAAATCCACAAGGGTGATCACGGCACCGTGCCACCCGGTAACGAGAACCATCAGCCACGGCGCATCGGCC